>NZ_JBLWIT010000050.1:233542-239592 GCF_048381435.1 Rhodococcus mengyinensis
CGGGGGCATCGGCCGTGACGTGTGTCCGGCGCGACCCTGGACAGCACTTGTACCTATCGGTACAGTCTGTACTGAAAGGTACAAGAACCCCCGGAGGAGCGTTCACCATGTCCGTTCGACCACCCGTCCCACCGTTCACGCTCGACACCGCGATCGCGAAGGTTCGCGCCGCCGAGGACGGCTGGAATTCCCGTGATCCCGAGAAGGTCGCGCAGGCTTACACCGAGGACAGCTGGTGGCGCAATCGGTCCACCTTTCTGCAAGGGCGCCGCGAGATCGTCGACTTCCTCGCCGGGAAGTGGGACCGCGAACTGGAATACCGTCTGATCAAGGAACTGTGGGCGCACGACGGGAATCGGATCGCGGTCCGGTTCGCGTACGAGTTCCACAACACCGACGGGCAGTGGTTCCGCGCGTACGGCAACGAGAACTGGCAGTTCGACGGGGGCGGTCTGATGCGGTGGCGTCACGCCAGCATCAACGACGTGCCGATCGACGAATCCGACCGCAAGTTCTTCTGGGACATGTCCGGCGTGCGACCGTCGGATCATCCCGGGCTGAGCGATCTCGGCCTCTGATCGGCACACGAGGAGTAGTCATGCCCCGAGCAGTAGCCGAGCGCGGCGACGTCGTCCCCGTGCTGGCGGAGGTGTTCCGATCCCACGGGTTCGACGGCGCGAGCCTGGCCGTCATCACCGAGCACACCGGACTCGGCAAAGGCAGCCTGTACAACTTCTTCCCTCGCGGCAAGGACGAGATGGCCGAGGCCGTCCTCGACGAGGTCGACGCCTGGTTCCAGACCGCCGTGTACCTGCCGCTGCGCCGGTCCGAGCACGCCGCCGCCCGCCTGGAGCGGATGTTCGACGAGGTCGAGACGTACTTCCGGTCGGGTCGCCGAATCTGCCTGTTCGGCGCGTTCGCGCTCGGCCTCGAACGCGACCGCTTCGCCCACCGCGTCCGCGCCTACTTCACCGACTGGGTCGATTCGCTCGCCGGCGCCCTCGCCGACGCCGGCCACGGCACGCAGTCGCGGCCGCTCGCCGAGGAGGTCGTCGCGGGTATCCAGGGCGCGCTCGTCCTCGCGCGTGCCCTGGACGACCCTGACAGCTTCACGCGCATCCTCACCCGGCTACGCCGCTCGGTCGGGGATCCGACGACATCGCGCGCGTAGGATTCGAATGCGTCAACTCGAGAAGTGAGGCAGCCGTGATCTTCATCGTCGTCAACTTCACCGTGAAACCGGACCACTCGGACGGCTGGCTCGACCTGGTGCAGCCGTTCACCGACGCGACCCGGAACGAACCGGGCAACCTGTGGTTCTACTGGTCGCGGGCGGTGGAGGATCCGAACCTGTACGTCCTCGTCGAGGCATTCCGCGACGACGACGCCGCCGGCGCCCACGTGCAGAGCGAGCATTTCCAGAACGCCATGCGCGAGTTGAAACCCGCCCTCGCGCAGACGCCGCGGATCATCAACACCACGATCGACGGCACCGAGTGGTCGCTGATGGGTGAACTCGAAGTCGACTGACCCCGTCCGGCTTCACCCTGAAGTCGAGCGCACCGCGCGTTAGCCTGGAAAACGTGGCTTCCGATCTCACCGAATTCGACGCAGTGATATTCGACTTCTCCGGCACGCTGTTCCGGCTGGAGGAGGACGACAGCTGGATGGCCGACCTCACCGACCACGACGGTGAACCGTTCGACCTCCACCAGCAGGCCGAGTTGATGCGGCGCATGACGGCGCCGGTCGGTCAGACCGTCGAGATGGACGCGGCCGAGCACCACGCGTGGACCAACCGCGACCTCGACCCTCGGTTCCACCGGCAGGCGTACCTCGACGTTCTACGCAAGTCCGGGGTCGCGCACGAGGACCAGGCGGTCGGGCTGTACGAGCGGGTCATCGACCCGGGATGCTGGAGTGCATACCCCGATACTGCGGAAGTGCTTGCGTCACTGAAGGACCGGGGAATCAAGGTCGCGGTGCTGAGCAACATTGCGTTCGACATCCGGCCCGCATTCGCGGACCTGGGAGTCGAGCATCTCGTCGACGCGTTCGTGCTGTCGTTCGAGGTGGGTGCGATCAAACCGGACCCGAAGATCTTCGAGCACGCCCTCGCCGCACTCGGCTCCGAGCCCGAACGGACTCTCATGATCGGCGACAGCGAGGAAGCCGACGGTGCGGCACGAAAGGTGGGCTGCGCGTTCGCACTCGTCGAACCCGTTCCCCTCGCGGAGCGCCCGGACGGCCTCCGAACAGCCCTCAGTGCCTTCGGCCTGTGAGTACTTATTAACCACGGGCGGTTAACAAGTACTCACGGGTGCGAAGCGCACAATCCGCGGCCGGTGACGAGAGGCAGGTCGAGTGCGGTCACCAATCCGGGCTTCGCCCCGACCACCGCGTGCACCGAATTCACCAGCCGCATCGCGGTGACGATCATCCCCGACACGTTGTGGTCGCCGTTTTCGCCGTGGTGGTTGAACTCGACGGTCATCATCGGCTCGCCCGTGATGTCGATGCGGTAGCACCCGTCGCCGCGGGTCGGTTTCGGCCAGTCCGGTTTCTGTTCGGGGTGGGTGCGGGTGACGTGCTCGAGGACCACGCGCGGCACCCCGTCGACCGTGCCGACGACTTCGAACCGCACCGCCGCCGCCGTGCCCTTCGCGATGTGGCACGACAGAATGTCCAGGTCCTGCTCGGCGGGGATGCGTTCGAACTTCTCCACCAGCGGTTCGTCGAGCGTGAGGTCCAGTCCCGCGGCGATCTGGCGGACGACGCTCCCCCACGCCAGCGACAGCACGCCCGGTTGGAACAGCATCGGCGTCTCCTCGACAGGTTTGCCGAAACCGAAGATCTCGGTCATCACCACCGGCTGGTAGTAGGTGGAGTAGTCGGCGATCTCGGAGCAGCGCACCTCGTCGATCCGCTGCGACAGGCTCGTCATGGCCAGCGGCAGAACGTCGTTCGCGAATCCGGGGTCGATACCGTTCACGTGGAGGCTCGCGTCTCCCTGCTCGCCGGCGCGGTGGATGCGGTCGACGAGTTCGTCCGGGACCACACCGATCGGGTACTGCAACAGAACAGGCCCCGAGGACACGACGTTGATGCCCGCCTCGAGGAAGGAGATCAGGTCCTCGATGGCGTCGAAGATGCGGTCGTCCGTCATCGCGGTGTGCACGATGCAGTCCGGCTTCAGGGCGAGAAGTGCCGCTTTGTCGTCGGTAGCCGCCACGCTGAGTTCTCTTCCGAGACCGGCCAGCTCCCCGGCGTCCTTCCCGACCTTCTCCGGATCGGACACCCACACGCCGACCAGTTCGAGGTCGTCGCGGGCGTCGATCCCTGCGATGGCGTGACGCCCGACCGTACCGGTGGACCATTCGACGACGCGGTATCTCATGAGTTCTCTCCGAGTTCCAGAAGTAGCACCCCTCCCGCGAATGTAACAGGTTCTAGTTTACCGGGTGGACGATCGCCGAAGAGTGCTATCGCGGTTCGGCGTCAGGGAGAATCCATACGTATGACACCCACCGACGTCTACCGCGCACCGATGCGTTCCCGTCGCGACGACGTGGACCCAGGGCTCGCGGTGCAGCGTGCGCTCGCCATGCACGTGTGTGGAATCGGCGGGATGCTGGCCCCACCTCCCGTCGATCTGAGTGAGGCGCTCGACGCGACCGAGCGCACCTACGGTGATCCGGCCGCACGCCGGCTCGAACGCTTCACGCAGGTGCTGGACGGATCGTTCGTCTGGTCGCGTGACGCCGACGGGCTCTACCTCCTCGGCCGGATCGACGGTCCGTGGCGCTACGACTCGAGTCCGGAGGCCGCGGCTGTGGATCTGGTGCACCTCCGAGACTGCGAGTGGCTCGACGCACCCGTCGCCGAGCTCGACGTACCGCCCGCGACCGTGCACACCTTCGCCCGCGGTGGACGCAACTTCCAGCAGACCCACCACCCTGACATCGCCGAGCAGACGCAGCGCGTGTGGGACCGCGGAAGGCGGTGACCCGACGCGCCGCGCCGAACGTGGCTGTCCGACCTCCCCGCCGTCGTCGAAACGCTGAGTCGGGAGTGGTCGCTGGACGTCGGTCGCCCGTTCCAGCCGGGCGGCGTGACGTCCTGGACGGCGCCCGCCCGTCCCGCCGCCGGCGCACGCGTGGTGCTGAAGATCGGCTGGCGACACGACGAGGCCCTGCACGAGGCGGACGGACTCGCAGCCTGGAACGGTGACGGCACCGTCCGACTGCTCGACCACCGCATGCTCGACCACACCACGGCGCTGCTCCTCGACTCGGGCACATTGCCGCGATGCTCCGCCCGTGAGTACTTATTAACCGCCCGTGGTTAATCCTGGATACACCGATCCGGATGAGTCCTTGGGTGGGTCGTAACGGCGAAATGCCCTGCCGTGGTGGAAGAATTGAACTTCTCACAGAAACAATTCGGCCACGACGAAGGGCATCTCGTAGGTGCAACTATCTCACACTCGACCCGTCTCGGCGGCGAGGTTCGACGACCCCAATCTGGTGGCGACCGCGGGGCTGGTCCCGGTGATGGCATTGGCGCAGGCCAGCGGCCTGCTCACCCTCGCCGACGAACACCTGAGCGTCCCGACCGACAAAGGCGCCCACCCGGGCCGCAAGATCGGATCCCTGATCGGTGGGATGGTCGCCGGCGCCGACAGCATCGCCGACCTGGCCATTGTGCGACACGGGGCGATGGGAACGCTCTTCGACCGACCCTATGCCCCGTCGACGCTGGGATCGTTCCTCCGCCAGTTCACCTTCGGACACGTCCGGCAACTCGACGCCGTCGCCTCACGGTTCCTGGGCAACCTCGCCGAGAAGACCCCGCTGGTCACCGGGATCGACACCGGGCGGGTCTTGGTCGATATCGACGATTCGATCATCGAGGTCCACGGCCACGGAAAGCAAGGGTCCGGATACGGCTACTCCGGCGTGCGCGGGCTGAACGCACTGCTCGCCACCGTCACCACGGAGACCGGTACGCCGGTGATCCTCACCCAACGCCTGCGCCGCGGAGCCTGCGGCTCCCCGCGCGGGGCCGCCCGGCTGGTCGCCGACGCCCTGGCCACCGTCGACCGGCTGCGCACCCAGGCCGGCGGACCGAGCGGTGGCGGCCCGCTGAAACCGCTGGTCCGGTGCGATTCGGCGTTCTACGGATATCCCACCGTCGGTGCGGCGATCCGCGCGGGCGCCGACGTCTCGGTCACGGTGCGCCTGACCGCCACCATCAAACAGGCGATCGCCTCGATCGACGTGGACGAGTCCGCGTGGACGCCGATCGAGTACACCGACGCCGTCTACGACGAGGGCGCCGACACCTGGATCTCGCGGGCGGAGGTCGCAGAGATTCCGTTCACCGCGTTCACCTCCCAGAAGAAGGCCCACCAGATCCCCGGGCGGCTGGTCGTGCGCCGCATCCCCGACCTGCGACCACCCAAAGACCAGGGACAGGGCACATTGTTCGACATCTGGCGGTTCCACGCCTTCTTCACCACCACCGACCCCGACCATGTAGACACCGTCGCCGCCGACAAAACCCACCGTCAGCACGCGATCATCGAACAGGTGCACGCGGACCTGAAGAACTCCGCCCTCGCGCACCTGCCTTCGGGCCGGTTCACCGCGAACGCCGCCTGGCTCGTCTGCGCGGTAATGGCGTTCAACCTCACCCGAGCCGCCGGCACCCTCACCGGCGATCCGAAGCTGACGCGGGCGACCACCGGCACCCTCCGGCGCACCCTCGTCTCGGTCCCCGCACGCATCGCCTCCTCGGCGAGGCGACTGACCCTGCACCTCCCTCAGGATTGGCCGTGGGAAACGGCGTGGCACACGCTGTTTGACAAAACCTTCGGCCGCAATCACCCGGCCATCGTCTAACACCCGCGACTCCTGCCCGACCTCGACGCGAAAGCCCCAGTGGAACAACCCGACACGAGAGGTCGGACGCTCAACCACGCCCACACACCGCCCACTGCTGCACACTGAAACTCACCCCGACTGGATCAACGAATCGGTGCATTCGGG
>NZ_JBLWIT010000051.1:0-14084 GCF_048381435.1 Rhodococcus mengyinensis
TAGGGTGTGTCTCCCAATGATTTGTGGTGTTGTGCTGCAGAATCTTCGGTGTGGCAGACGTTGTTGATCGGTTTGAGGTGTTGACGGACAAGCAGTGGGAGTTGCTCGCGCTGCTCTTGCCCAGTTCCGATGGGCTCCGGGGGCGGAAGTTCCGGAACAATCGTGTGGTGGTCGAGGGGATGCTGTATCGACTGCGGACCGGGGTGCCCTGGCGGGATCTCCCGTCGCATTTCGGGCCCTGGAAGACGGTGTGGAAGCGGCATCGCCGCTACGCCGGAGACGGAACCTGGGATCGGGTGCTGACAGCCCTGGTCGCGATGGCCGACGCCGGCGGGAACCTGGACTGGGCGGTATCGGTCGATTCCACGGTGGTCCGTGTCCATCAGCACGGCGCGAACGCCGCCCGCCACACAGGGGGATCTACCGAATTACACGAACCTGCGTGACGAGCCTGCCGATCACGGCATCGGCCGGTCGAGGGGCGGGTTGACCAGCAAGGCGCACCTGGCGTGCGACGGTCACGGGCGCCCACTGTCGGTGCTGGTCGGCCCCGGCCAAGCCGGTGACAGTCCGATGTTCGCCCACGTGCTGGAGGGTATTTGCGTCCCGCGGCTCGCCGGCGGAGCGCACCGCACGCGCCCCGACGAGGTCCGGGCCGACAAGGCGTACTCATCACGGGCCAACCGGGAACTGCTGCGCAGCAGAGGCATCAAGGCGGTAATCCCGGAGAAGACCGATCAGGCAGCGAACCGGGTGAACAAGGGCCGCGCGGGCGGGCGGCCACCGAACTTCGACCCGGAGTCCTACAAGGGGCGCAACGTGGTCGAACGGGCCTTCAACAAGGCGAAACAGTGGCGTGCGGTGGCCACCCGCTACGACAAACTCGCCCTCACCTACCGCGCCGGATTCCTGCTCGCCGGCATCGTCGAGTGGCTCAAACTATTAGGAGACATGTCCTAGTACAGTAGGAACGGAGAGCGGTGGCGATGACCAACCGACAAGACACTCAGCGGTGGCACGGTCTGGTGTCACGGCAGAGCGAGAACCTGGGCGCGTTGGTCGAACAGTTCATGAATCGGCTGCTCGCTGCCGGCGAGTACCGCGATGCCGGACTCCGCGAGGCCGACCTCCGCGCGACCAGCAGCGACGTCTTCGCACTGATGCTTCGCGCGCTCGTCGACCCCACACAGGTCGGAGTGGTCGAGCGTCTGGCCTCCCGCCTCGGGAGGCGCAGAGCACGCGACGGCATCCCTCTGGACTCGATGCTCACGGCCATCCGGCTCGATTTCCCGATTCTATGGTCGGGACTGCTGTCGACGGCAGGCCGGAGCGAAGCGCACGTACTCGCCGCGCACGCCGAGGAGGTGTGGAACGTCGTCGACACCTTCGCCCGCTTCGCTCAGGCCGCGTACCTGGCGGAACAGGACCAGCTGATCCGCGAACGTCAAGACCTCCAGCGCCAGCAGATCAGTCTTCTGTTCGACGCCGTCGGCCAGTTCGAGGTCAACCATGTGCAGATCGCCCGGGCTCTCGGCGTATCGGTGTCGTCCTTCTATCGGGTCGTGGCAGTGCCCAGCGAGTCGGCGGTGACGCTGCGGCACAATATCGACAGGGCGCACTTCTCCGAACGGGTCTTCACGCACGAACAGGGACGCCACCTCATTGCGTTCTGGCAGATACCCACCACGTCACCGATGGTGGTGACGCCCCGTGAACTGGCGCTGCTCGACAAGGTTCGGGCGGCCGTGGCGCCGATCGCCCGGGCGATCGCAGATATTCCCCTGGCAGCGCTGGCCGCGAGCAGAATGGTCGATCAGCTCGGGCCGGACGAGGAACGCGTCACCGATCTGAAGGCCTCGTGGCCGATGCTGGCGAAGAAGTATCTCGCCGAGATCGGTTGCGATCTCGGACAATACGTTCTGGTCCCCCTGCGCGAGGCAACGGAGCGGGAGAACGAGCGGCTATTGGAGACGATGGTGGCGTATCTGCACACCGGCAGCCTGCTGGGAACGGCCGCGACCATCTACTGCCATCGGAACACCGTGCTGAACCGGCTTCACAGAATCGAGGAGCTGACCGGGCTCGACATCACGAAACCGGCCGACGCGGCGCTCGCCATGGTCGCGCTTGCGGCGCAGCAGAACTGAATCAACCGCGCCGGCTGGGCCGGCGCGGTTGATTCGGATTCCGATTACGCGGTCTGGTCGAGTTCGCCGACCGCGAGACGGCCGACCACCTCGGTCAACAGGTCCACACCGGCGCACACATCGTCGTCGGTCGTGAATTCGTGCTCGTTGTGCGAGATTCCGTCGACGCTCGGCACGAACAGCATCACGGTCGGTACGACATCTTTCATGTTCACCGAATCGTGCCCGGCGACAGTCATGATCTGCCGATATGTCAGACCCAGGTCCTCCGCGGCGGCCATCGAGAGCTTCACGCCCTCGGGCGGGTAGCCCGCCACTCCCCAGGAATGCGCGGTGGCTTTCTCGATGCGCACCTGAGCGCGAGCTTCGATCTCGGCGAACCGGGACATCAGTCGCTCGTTGGCGAGATCGACGACCGATTCGTTCGGCGATCGCAGGTCGAGGTGCATCCGCACTTCCCGCGCGATGACGACCGGGGAGTTGGGCTCGATGGTCATCTGGCTGACGGAGGTGTGCAGTGGGGCGGCCGCGAAATCCTCGGCCAGCTCGCGGGCCGCGACCACCAGCAGGGAGGCACCGAGAAGCGCGTCCTGCCGATCGGGCATCGTCGCCGACCCGGTATGGGACTGATCGCCGTGGACCACCAGTTCGTACTTCTGCGCCGCCCACGTGGAGTCGACCACGCCGATGGTGATTCCATCGTTCTCGAGATTTCGGCCCTGCTCGATGTGGATCTCGGCGTATGCGGCGGCCTGCGGTCCCGCACCCGATCCCAGGCAGCCGATACCGGACAGCGCCTCCGCGACCGAGACGCCGTCGCGGTCGGTGGTCGACAACGCCTGTTCCACATCGAGTTTGCCGGTGTAGACGGAACTGCCCATCATGCTCGGCTTGAACCGGCAGCCTTCCTCGTTGAACCAGTTGACCACCGCAAGGTTGTATTTCGGCGCAATGTTGCCCGCCCGCCACTTCTGCGCGACGCGCTGAGCGGCGTGCGCCGAGGCGAGCACGCCGTACGCGCCGTCGTAGCGGCCGCCGAGCGGCTGACTGTCGAGATGAGAGCCCGTCAGAACGTAGGGTGCGCCGGGATGGATTTCCAGCAGGCCGAACTGGTTTCCTGCGCGATCGTATTCGACACGAAATCCTCGGGCGACGAGCCATTCGGCGAGCCAGGCCCGCTGGGCTCCGTCGGCTCCGGTGGCGGCCTGCCGGTCGACGCCACCACCCGGTGTCGCGCCGAACTGTGACAAGTGCTGGAAGTCCGCGACCACGGAACGATCCAAATCGGTCTTGCTGGCGGTGGTCATGTGGATTCCTCCCGGGAGTGGATCTGCGTCCGCCGGCCCCGGCGTCCGGGTAGCGGAGTCGACATCGTGTGCGACTGCGGATACATCAATACAAGCACGTCCAGGCATGATTCCGGGATGACGAACCTCAACCGGTTCGTGCAGGATCGTTGTGCATTCCCACAGGCAGCCCCTGCGGCGGATTCGCTCGGGCGTGACACGTATGCCCACCCACACGACTCGCGTCGTGTGGGTGGGCATATGCACGTCTTCGACCGCTCGGGCTACCGGTCCGCTTCCTCCGGAAGCGCCGCAACCGCCTCGGCGAACATGCGGAACGGGGCGTGGATCGACAACTCGGAAATCCACGCGGCGTGCGGTGTGATGACCAGATTCGGCGTGGAGGACAGAACGTGACCGTCGACGGGCGGTTCCGTCGCGAGGACGTCGACCGCGGCACCCGACAGGTGACCGGAACGCAACGCGGCGTCGAGTGCCACTTCGTCGACGATTCCGCCGCGAGACACGTTGACCAGATAGCTGTCCCGCTGCATGGACCGCAGCGCCTGGGCGTCCAGCCGGCCCCGCGTCTCGTCGCTCAGCGGCACGTGCACGGACAGGACGTCGCTGGTGGCGATGAGCTCGTCCCAGCTCACCTGGGTGTAGTCCGGGAAGTCGTCACCGATCGGCTTGCGTGAATGGATCTGCACACGCATGCCGAGGGCATGCGCGCGGTGTGCCACCGCACGCCCGATCGCCCCGAAACCCCAGATCCCCACGGTTGCACCACGTACGAAACGGGGGCGTGGGGTGCCCACCGTCCAGCCGCCGAGGTGAACCGACCGGTCGAGGCGGTGCGTCTGGCGGAGAAGCCCGAGGACGAGCGCCGTGGTGTGGTCGGCGACCTCGTCGGTGCAGTAGTCCGGGGTGTTCGTCACGGTGATTCCCCGGCGGCGTGCCTCCTCGAGGTCGAGATGATCGGTGCCGGCGGACGTCGCGGCGAGCAGCCGCAGATTCGGGACCCGATCCAGGTCCTCCGCCCCGACCTGAGCGGTCTCCGGATTCACCGCCATGGCGATGACGTCGTCACCGTGCGGCAGGTGCGGCGACACGTCGAGTATCCAGAGGTCCGGCAGCAGTGCGGGATCGGCGACGAGCGTACCGACCCCGTCCACCACCACGGCACGGCGTTTTGTGTTGTGTGCCATCTCAGGACCGGTAGTCCGGGGCGATGCGATCGACCAGGCGCAGCAACGCAGACCAGGCGAGGTCCCAATTGTCACTGTTGTCGTGGTCATCGGTGGCGCCGGCGCGGTTTTCGTTGTTCAGCTGCCGAGCGGTGTGCTCGCAGACCTCCGGCGACGGAACGATCAGTTCCTGGCCGGTGGACTGTGCTGCGACCTGCATCTCGCATGCCCGCTCGAGGTAGAACATGCGCAGGAAGGTCCGGCGCGCACTATCTCCCACTGTCAGGAGGCCATGGTTGCGGAGGATCATCGCGTTCTTGTCGCCGAGGTCCGCAACGAGTCGGGCCTTCTCCGCATCGTTCAGTGCGACACCCTCGTAGTCGTGGTACGCGATCCGGTTGTAGAACTCCATCGACGTCTGGTTGACGGGCTGAAGGCCGTTCTTCTGAGCTGCCACCGCACAACCGTTGCGCGAGTGGGTGTGAAGCACGCAGTGCGCATTGGGCCGGGCGGCGTGGATGGCACTGTGAATGACGAACCCGGCCGGGTTGACGCGGTACTCCGACGGGGTGAACAACTCGCCGTCGAGACCCACCTCGACGAGGTTCGACGCGGTGATCTCCTCGAACAGGAGTCCGTACGGATTGATCAGGAAGCGCGGTTCCTCGCCCGGAAGTCGTTGGGAAATATGGCTGAAGATGAGATCGGTCATCCGGAAGTGCGCGACGAGGCGGTACACGGCCGCCAACTCGACGCGCAGGTCCCATTCGCTCTGCTCCTGCGTCGAGGCCGGGACGGACGCGGGAATCTGCTGCTCTGCTGTGCTCATGACGACTGTTCCTTCTGTGGGTCGAGAGTGAATGTCAGTGCTTGAGGCCGTCTTCGACAACACTCCATCGCGGTGCGAGAACGCCGCCGGCAAGGGCGATCGCGCCGATGGCCACGAGAATGATCGCGGCGGGCCAGAGGTGGTCGCCGGTGACGGTCAGCACGGCGGTGGCAATCAGCGGGACGCATCCGGATACCAGTCCGGCGATGTTCGACGAGACGGCCACACCGCTGTACCGCACCTTCGCGGGAAACAGACTGGTGAGTACGGCCCCGCTGACAGCGTACGGATAGGACACGGCCGCGACGCCCACGCTCATCCCGAGCACGACGAGAACGGGGTTCGCGGTGCCGATCGCCCAGAAGATCGGGAACGCGAGGACCATCGTGGCGACGGCACCGCCGATCACGACGCGGCACGAACCGAACCGCGAACCCCATCGCCCGCCCGAGATGATGACGGGAATCTCGATCACCGCCGCGATGACGGTCGCCAGAAGAAGTATCGACGCTTCCAGGCCGAGAACCCGCTTGCCGTAGCTGATGATGAACGTCGTGATCAGGTAGAAGCCGCCTGCGCCGATGAGCATGACGGACGCACCGACGAGCAGCTGCCGCCACGCCCCGACGAACACCTGGCGCAGTGGTGCCTCCGCGACGGCGTCCTCCTCCTGCAAGGCCTCGAATTCGGGGGACTCCTCGAGTTGACGACGGATCAGGATGGACACTCCCAGCAAGGGCAGAGCCAGCAGGAAGGGAATGCGCCAACCCCAGGAGTCGAAGACGTCCTCCGACAACAGGGCAGAGGTGAGGAAGAAGGCACCCGAGGACAGGATCGTGCCGACCGGGGATCCGAGCTGCGGGATGGACGCGTATTTCGCTCGTTCCTCCGGTGAGGCGTTCTCCGCTGCAATCGTGACTGCACCGCTCCACTCACCTCCGACGGCCAGCCCTTGAAGCACGCGCAGCACGATGAGTGCGATCGGCGCGATGACACCGATCGAGTAGTAGTTGGGCAGCATGCCGATCAGCACGGTGGCGATCCCGATACCGACGATGGTGGTCATCAAGATCTTCTTGCGGCCGATCCGGTCGCCGAGCCACCCGAAGAGCAGTCCACCCACCGGGCGCGCAACGAATCCGACCGCCAGCGTGCCGAAGGAGGCGAGCGTCGCCGTCAGCGCGTTGTCGGAAACGAAATACTGCACATTGAATACCAACGCGGCGGCAGTGGTGAACAGAAAGAAGTCGTACCACTCCATCGCCGTTCCCACGAATGCGGCGAAAGCCACGCGACGGGACGTGTCACGTGGAATCGGGGTCGGAGGGCCGACCTGTCGGGTTGCCGAGGGGCTCATGCTGTTGCTCCGAATGTCGCGGGTGAAGGGCAGGAAGGTCCAATTGGCGTACTTCAATGAAACAGCACCCGGCAGCAGGAGGAAATCGCAATCTGCCTCGAGGAAGTGCAGGATTATTGTGTATGTGCATAATGTGACGGCGAAGGAACAACGATGCCGGCGAGCTGTCCCAGGTGATTCCTCTACCGCGACAAGAGCCGATGAACGAATCTCCAATGACGTGTTACCCCGATGCTCGAATCGGAGATCTCGACGAAACCTGAACGCAAACTCGGTCGAAAGGACCTTGCCGTGAGAAACCTCGCCAAGCGGAAGCAGGAGACTCTGCCTCGTTGGCGTGAACTGATCGTCGGCGCCATGCGCAACACGGACGATCTGGCCACCGCCTTCCTCGACCGACTCGAATCCCTCGAGGCCTACCAGTCCGGGCTGGTCGACCAGGACGCGCTGCGCGATTCCGCTCGCGAGTCGATTCGGTTAATCCTCGAAGCCGTCACCGCCGGCGCAACGACGACCCAACTCAGCTCACTGCCCTCCGACCTCGGTCGTCTCCGCGCGCGGCAGGGAATACCCGTCGAAGATCTGGTGACCGCGGTCCGTCTCGATTTCGGCATCATCTGGTCGGCTCTGCTGTGGCGCGCGAACTCGGCAGACATGGCCGTTCTCGCGTTGCACGTCGACAGCCTGTGGAACGTGGTCGACGACTACGCTCGCGCCGTCCACCAGAGCTACCTCGAGGAGAAGGCCGCGATGGCCGCCTTCACCCGTGACGAGCAGCAGACGTACCTGGCGGAACTGTTCGGGCCGGCAGGCCTCGTCCCCAGCAAGATCGAACAGATCGCCCGGGCGCTGAAGGTCGACGCCGACGCCACGTTCCGGGTCGTCGTCGTGGATCCCGAAGCGTCCCAAACAGTGCACAGGATCGCGAACACTCTGGCGGCCGGGGGCGAACAACTCTTCGTCCTGAATCAGTCCGGCCGTGTGGTGGTTCTGTGGCCGGCACAGCGCACGCCCACCCGGGGGCTCGAGACCCAACACCGGCAACTACAGGACGTGGCCGGCGGTATGGTCGCGGCGGTGTCCGGCCTCGCCGCGGTGCCGGCGGCCGCGAACACCGCCCACGAGATCTTCCGAACGATCCGCCCCGACGAACACGGGCTGACGACACTGACGGAAGCGTGGGCCCGGGTCACCAAGGGCAGGCTCGACGATCAGACCGACTTCTCTGCCCACCTACTGTCCGGCCTCGCCTCGATCACCGACGAGGAACGCGAACGCATCCTCGAGACCGTGCGCGCCTACCTCGCGACGGGAAGCGTCACCGACACCGCGGCGCAATTGTTCTGCCACCGCAACACAGTGCTCAACCGCCTCGGCAGATTCGAGAAGCTGACGGCCCTGAACGTCACCGTGCCCGACCAGGCAGCGCTGGCGCTACTCGCATTGGCGTGACTACGTTTGAAGTGTCGTCTATCGGCCACGGTAAGCCACTCGCCTCCCGCGGGGAGACTCGACAACACCGCGCACTCTGCTCTTGATCCTCGACCTATACACCTGGGATGTCGGAGATCCGCACGTCGTCGGTGTTCAGGTCGCGCAGCACCTCGCTGCGTACCGAATCGAGGTAACCGATGTGAGTCGCGAATGCCTCGCGAGCCTCTGCCGGGTCACCGGTGGCGATCGCCTGATACATGCCCTCGTGCTGTTCCATCACCAGGCGTCGATCCAACCGATCGACAAAGACACGGTTGGTCACCGGACGAATCAGGTGCACCGAGGTCATCGCCAACTCCAGAATCGGGTTGTGCGCGGCCCGCGTGATCGCGGTGTGAAATTCCAGGTCCAGGCCGAGCCACTCCTCGATATCCATCTCGAAGTCTCGCGACGCCAGCACCGGCCTCCGAATGGCCTCGAGGTCTTCGTCGGTGTGGCGCTGCGCCGCCATCGCCACACTGAACTCCTCCAGGACCCGGCGCGCTTCATCCACGTCGTGCACCGTGACGTCGCCGGCACGGAACCAGAGACGGATGGCGTCGCCGAGCAACTCGGCGATGTCGTCCGAGTCCGGGACCGCCACATACGTGCCTCCTCCGACGCCGCCGCGAACCGACGTGAGCAGCCCCGTCGCGGACAGCAATTTGAGGGCCTCGCGGGCGGTGTTGCGTGACACGTCGAACGTGTCCGCGAGATCGAGTTCGGTAGGCAGCCGCTCCCCCGGGACCCAGACACCGTCGGCGATCGCCGATCTGAGCTGCCTGGCGATCTGCCCCGAGGCGTCCTTACGGGTCAGCGCCTTCGGCCTGAACGCTCGATCCATTACGGGACACCTCTCCGTTGCCTGATGCTGTGCTCTGCATTACAGTAACGCCCAACGTTCAATGTCCAACATTGAACGTTGACCACAACCCGGCACACACACCTCGACAATCAACCCAACCGCCGCCCCGGCCCGCGCGCCGGGCACCACGGAAGTGACCACAGATGAGCCTCGACTGGGATATCCAAGAAGCCACCATCGACAGCGTTCAGCAGGCCTATCGCAACGGCACCGCAACGACGCGCAACGTCGTCCAGGCGTACCTCGACCGCATCGCGGCTCTCGACCAGGACGGGCCGCGGCTGAACTCGGTCATCACCGTGTCCGACACCGCTCTCGACGACGCCGACGCGCTCGACCGCTCCTTCGCTCGGACCGGGGAGCTGGCCGGGCCCCTACACGGAGTGCCCGTCCTGGTGAAGGATCAGGCCGCGACCGCGGGGATGCGCACCACCTTCGGCAACAAGAACGCCGCGAACTACGTGCCCACCGAGGACGCAACCGCGATCAAGAAACTCAAGGCCGCCGGCGCGATCATCCTCGGCAAGACGACGATGCCCGACTTCGCCACATCATGGTTCTCGACCTCCTCGGTCTCCGGGGTCACCAAGAACCCCTACGACCTCACACGGGATCCGGGCGGATCCAGCAGCGGTTCCGGAGCCGCCATCGCGGCAAATCTCGCCCTCGTCGGCATCGGAGAGGACACCGGCGGCTCGATCCGCCTCCCCGCCTCGTTCTGCAACCTCGTCGGCTTCCGCGTCACACCCGGCATGATCAGCCGCAACGGCATGTCTCCCCTGGTGGTACCGCAAGACACCGCCGGCCCGATGACCCGCACCGTGACAGACGCCGCCAAACTCCTCGACGTCCTGGTCGGCTACGACCCCACCGACGATTTCACCACGGTGGCTCGCCATCACCGCCACTCCGGTTCCTTCGCCGAGAACATCAAGGGCGCCACTGTGGTCGACAAGCGGATCGGCGTCCTGCGCAGCGCATTCGGCGACGCGAACGATTCCGCTGGAGCAGCCGTCAACGACGTCATCGACAACGCGCTCGTCGAATTGGAAACCGCCGGCGCCGAACTGGTCGACATCGAGATCCCGAAGCTCAACCACTACGTCTCGTTCACCTCGCTCTACTTCACCCGCTCCCGCAACGACATGAACCGATTCTTCGCCGAAAACCCCGATATCGGGATCGCCGGCGTCGACGAGGTACGCCGAAACGGCACGTACGACCCACACCTCGATCTCTTCGAAGGCATCACCGACGGCCCCGCGGACCCCAAGTCCGATCCCGACTACCTCGACCGCGTCCTCGCACGCGAAGAGTTCGCGCGAATCGTCACGGCGCTGTTCGTCGAACGCGCCCTTGACGCCATCGTCTTTCCCGACGTGAAACTCCCCGCTCCCACGCACGACGACGTGCTCGGCGGCCGCTGGACCTGCCTTACCTATCCGACCAACACCGTCATCGCGTCCCAACTGCACTTCCCCGCAGTCTCGGTCCCTGCAGGATTCACCGCAGACGGACTCCCGGTCGGCCTGGAGATCATGTCCACCCGCTTCGAAGAAACGACGCTGCTCCAGGTCGCCCGCGGGGTCGAACGGGTTCTCGACGCGCGCAGGACCCCCTCCCTGGATGCTCCCACGGCAATGGGCGTCTGATGTCCATCACTCTCAACTCGGACATGGGCGAAGCGTTCGGCATTCACACTTTCGGGAACGACACCGCCCTGCTCGACTACGTCGACACCATCAACGTCGCCTGCGGGATGCACTCCGGAGACCCGAGCACCATGGCGCACACTGTCAGAGCCGCGCTCGACGCGAACGTCACTATCGGCGCTCACCCCGGGCTACCCGACCCGGTGGGTTTCGGGCGTCGAGAAATGAAACTGACCGCAAACGAGATCCGGGATCTGATCCGCTACCAGGTTGGTGCCCTGACTGCATTTCTCGATGCCGTCGGCGCCCCGCTTCATCACATCAAACCGCACGGCGCTCTTTACGGGATGCTCTCGCGCAGCGAAGAGTTGATGGAATCCGCCTGCGATGTCGCCGAACAGTACGGCGTCCCGATCCTCGGACTCCCCCACACCGCCCACCAGCGCGTCGCCGACCGCCGCGGCGTGGAATTCGTCGCCGAATTCTACGTCGATCTCGACTACAACGACGACGGCACCATCATCGTCAACCGGACCGCCGCCCCCCACGACCTCGTCCACATCGAGGCCAAAGCACGCCGGGCACTCGTCGACGGCAAGACGATGTCGATCCACGGCACCGAGATCGACGTCACCGTCGAGTCACTCTGCATCCACTCCGACCTGCGCAACGCACCGGACGTCGCGTCGCGACTCCGCACGATGGTCGACCAGCACGCAGGCAATACCTGAGCGCTCCCCACGGAACGCACCGTGCACGCGGGTCCAAACCAGCCCGGCACCTACTGGTGTTACCTCAGTTCAAATCGGTCAGTCCGAACACGGACTGATTGTTGCAGCGCCGCAAGCGTGCCGAACGTGCCCTGACCTCGGTGGTGGCCACCTCCTACCTGCTCGGCGTCTCGACCCGGCGGAGGGAGAAGCTCGTCGATTCCCTCGGCATCACCTCGCTGTCGACATCACAGGTCAGCGTCATGGCCAAGGACCTCGACGCCCGGGTCGAGGGCATTCCGCAGCCGACCATGCCAGCCGTCCACGTTCGCCGGCGCCCTCGTCCTCAGGGTCCGCGAGAACGGGCGGGTCGTCAACGTGTGCACCCTGATCGCGGTCGCGGTCAACAGCGAGAGCTACCGGGAGATCCTTGGCCTGGCCGCCGAGACGGCACCGGCTGGCTCGCGTTCTTCCGGTCCGCTATCTCGGTCTCGACGTGCGCGCCCGCGCGGACATCGTCGAGCCGGGGAAGGCCGTTCTCTCGCGTCAGTGATTAACCCAGTCCGAACGCTGCGGACCCCTCTGCTGTGGCCGTAACTCTGGCCATCGGAGGGTTCCCTCGATCAGCACGTTTTCGCCGCGGTCCAGGCACAGCCGGCGGATCTGATCGGATTCTCCGTACTGACGGTCACCGTGATCCTCACCGCTCGCGCGATCGCTGCGATCGTCTCCCGCATATTCTGACTCAGCTCCTCCGTATCGCTCCACGCCGGTGGTTGCTGATCTCCGGAACCCTGTGTTCTGCGTTGCCCGTCGCCCTCATCCCCGCTGTGCCTCAACCGATCGTCGTCGCCATCCTCATGGCAGTCGCCGGCTTCTTCCGGGGCCTCGCCCAACCCCTCGCGATGACCTGGGTTGCGGGACTGGTCCCGCCCCCGAACCGCGCCTCCGCGCTCTCCCCCCGTTCCGACGACATGGCACGCACCTGGCGTCGCCGTTGCATGCTCGTGCGAACGGGCGGATCACTGGGCGGCGTGGGTCCGAATCTCCTTCCGCCGCAGCCGGACTCAGCTCGCTGCGGGCTCAGGGTTCGTGGCGAGCAGGTCGAGGGCGATGTCGACGATGAGGTCTTCCTGTCCGCCGACGAGGCCGCGGCGTCCGACCTCGAGGAGGATGGTGCGGACGTCGATGCCGTATTGCTGGGATGCGGCTTCGGCGTGCCGGAGGAAGGACGAGTACACGCCGGCGTAGCCGAGGGTGAGGGTCTCCCGGTCGACGCGCACGGGCCGGTCCTGGAGCGGCCGGACGAGGTCGTCGGCGGCGTCCTGGAGGGCGAACAGGTCGCTGTTGTGCTTCCAGCCCTGCAGGTCCGCGACCGCGATGAACGGTTCGATCGGGCAGTTGCCGGCGCCGGCGCCGTGCCCGGCCAGCGAGGCGTCGACCCGGGTGACACCCTCTTCGACGGCGACGACGGAATTGGCGACCGACAGCGACAGGTTCTCGTGGGCGTGGATGCCGATCTCGGTGGCCTCGTCGAGCACGTCCCGGTAGGCGCGGACCCGGTCGCGGACGCCGTCCATGGTCAACCGGCCACCGGAGTCGGTGACGTAGACGCAGTGCGCGCCGTAGGACTCCATGAGCTTGGCCTGGGCGGCGAGCTCGGGTGCGGTGGTCATGTGGCTCATCATGAGGAAGCCGGAGACGTCCATGCCGAGTTCCCGGGCTTTGCCGATGTGCTGGGCGGCGACGTCGGCTTCGGTGCAGTGGGTCGCGATCCGGATCGACCGCACGCCCAGTTGGTAGGCGTGTTCGAGTTCGGCGATGGTGCCGATGCCGGGCAGCAGCAGGGTGGTCAGCCGGGCGTGGGTGAGGTTGGCGGCGGCTGCTTCGATCCAT
Organism: Rhodococcus mengyinensis; assembly: GCF_048381435.1. Classification (NCBI taxonomy): domain Bacteria; kingdom Bacillati; phylum Actinomycetota; class Actinomycetes; order Mycobacteriales; family Nocardiaceae; genus Rhodococcus; species Rhodococcus mengyinensis. The sequence goes on from NZ_JBLWIT010000051.1 coordinate 13,403, forward strand.
TCCCAGTCGGTGTTGGAGCCGGGACCGTAGTTCAGCGATCCGCCGGCGAGTCCGTCGCCGTGAGCGACCTCGATGCCGTCGACACCGGCGGCGTCGAGCGCGGCCACGATGCGGCCGACGTCGTCGGGGGTGATGCGGTGGCGGACGGCGTGCATGCCGTCGCGGAGGGTGACGTCTTGGATGAACAGCCTGGTGGTCATCGGGTGGCTCCCTGGGTTGCCGTCGGCGCGGCGATCGTGTCGGCGACAGACTCGGCGTAGCGCACTGCGGCCGAGGTCATGATGTCGAGGTTTCCGGCGTAGGCCGGAAGGTAGTGGGCGGCGCCTTCGACTTCGAGGAACACCGTCACCTGGTGGGTGGGGGCCGCCGTGTCCCCGGAGGCGAGCAGGGTGTGGACGGGTTGGCCGTCCGGGACGGGGGTGATCTGGACCTGCTGCTTGAGTCGGTAGCCGGGCACGTACGTCGCGACATGGTCGACCATGGTCTGGATCGAGTCGCGCACCTTGTCGTGGGTGGCCGGGTCGGGGGCCGAGATCAGGCACAGGACGGTATCGCGCATGATCAGCGGCGGGTCGGCCGGGTTGAGGATGATGATGGCCTTGCCGCGGCGGGCGCCGCCGACGGTTTCGATGGCGTGGGAGGTGGTTTCGGTGAACTCGTCGATGTTCGCGCGGGTGCCCGG
>NZ_JBLWIT010000052.1:0-30821 GCF_048381435.1 Rhodococcus mengyinensis
TAGGGTGTGTCTCCCAATGATTTGTGGTGTTGTGCTGCAGAATCTTCGGTGTGGCAGACGTTGTTGATCGGTTTGAGGTGTTGACGGACAAGCAGTGGGAGTTGCTCGCGCTGCTCTTGCCCAGTTCCGATGGGCTCCGGGGGCGGAAGTTCCGGAACAATCGTGTGGTGGTCGAGGGGATGCTGTATCGACTGCGGACCGGGGTGCCCTGGCGGGATCTCCCGTCGCATTTCGGGCCCTGGAAGACGGTGTGGAAGCGGCATCGCCGCTACGCCGGAGACGGAACCTGGGATCGGGTGCTGACAGCCCTGGTCGCGATGGCCGACGCCGGCGGGAACCTGGACTGGGCGGTATCGGTCGATTCCACGGTGGTCCGTGTCCATCAGCACGGCGCGAACGCCGCCCGCCACACAGGGGGATCTACCGAATTACACGAACCTGCGTGACGAGCCTGCCGATCACGGCATCGGCCGGTCGAGGGGCGGGTTGACCAGCAAGGCGCACCTGGCGTGCGACGGTCACGGGCGCCCACTGTCGGTGCTGGTCGGCCCCGGCCAAGCCGGTGACAGTCCGATGTTCGCCCACGTGCTGGAGGGTATTTGCGTCCCGCGGCTCGCCGGCGGAGCGCACCGCACGCGCCCCGACGAGGTCCGGGCCGACAAGGCGTACTCATCACGGGCCAACCGGGAACTGCTGCGCAGCAGAGGCATCAAGGCGGTAATCCCGGAGAAGACCGATCAGGCAGCGAACCGGGTGAACAAGGGCCGCGCGGGCGGGCGGCCACCGAACTTCGACCCGGAGTCCTACAAGGGGCGCAACGTGGTCGAACGGGCCTTCAACAAGGCGAAACAGTGGCGTGCGGTGGCCACCCGCTACGACAAACTCGCCCTCACCTACCGCGCCGGATTCCTGCTCGCCGGCATCGTCGAGTGGCTCAAACTATTAGGAGACATGTCCTAGTCGCTGGGGTCAGCGGTACAGGTGGGTGCCGTTGATGGTGCTGCGCACGGCACCGAGGACGATTGCGATGCCGAGGATTCCACTTCCCGTCAGAATGTAGGCGGGCGCGAGATTGTTACCAGTGACGTCAATCAACCAGGTAGCAATGAACGGACTTAGTCCGCCTCCCAGCACCGCACCGACACTGTGCCCGAAGGCGACACCCGTGTGCCGAACCTGCACCGGAAACATCTCGGGCATAGTCGCCACAGTGCCTGCTGAGCACAGCGAGTAGGGAACCATGCCGATGACCAGACCGATGACTGCAAGCGTGACTGAATGCTGTCCCATGAGCAGAAACGAGGGAATGGTGACGATTGCATACACGATGTAGGAGATAATCAGAAGTTTCTTCGCTCCGACTCGGCATCCAAGCAATCCGGCTGCCGGGATGAACATCGCTGCCGCCACGACGGCGAGAAGTACGATGGTCGCGGCCTGGCCTTTGGAGAACCCGAGGACATTGCTGAAGTAGACCGCCACGAACACGGTACCGAGGTAGACGCCGATGTTCTGGACGACAGCGATCGCCACAACCTTGGCCAGCGGTGCTCGGTGGTGTGCGAGCAGCAATTTGAGGGGCTTTGTGGCGGCCGTGTTGTCCGCCTTCGATGCCGTGTATTCCGGGCTGTCCTCGATGGTCAGCCGCAGGTACAGGCAGAGAATCCCGAGCGGAACTGCGAGCAGGAAGGGGATTCGCCACCCCCACGAGTCCATCGCCTCTGGCGGGAGGAAGGAAGCTGCCAATGCGGCCATCCCGGCTGCTGCTCCCTTTCCGAGCACGCCGACCCCTGGGACCAGCGAGATGTAGAAGGGTCGCCGGTGCGGTTCAGCCCATTCGCGGATATAGCTGACCGCTCCGCCGATTTCTCCGCCGGTCGAGAAACCCTGAAGCATGCGGAACACGACAAGCAGTATCGGCGCCGCCACACCGATCTGTGCGTACCCGGGGAGCATTCCGGTGAGGGCGGCGGCTGCACTCATCAGACCGATGCTTGCGATCAGGCTTGCGCGGCGGCCAACGCGATCGCCGAGCCACCCGAAGTAGAGGGCACCAAGGGGGCGTACGGCAAACGCGGACCCGAACACCAACAGGGTGTTCAGCAGTCCGATCATCGGGTCTTCACTCGGGAAGAAGACCACCGCCAGCGTGGCGGCCACGTACCCGTACACACTGAAGTCGTAATATTCGATGAGGGTTCCGAATGCCGCTACCGCGGTTGCCTTCTTCGCCTTACGTTGACGCTCGCTTGTCGACATCGGTGTGACCGATTCGGTTGTCGTTGGGGCCACATCTGCTCCTGGTGTGAAGTTCTGCTGGGGGGTTGATCTCGAGGATCGAATCTCCCGAGGGCAGTGCATTCGCGATGCGCCTCGGTTTGCGAGCTCGAGAAGTCTCTGGGCGGGGTTCACGTTCGGTGGGGTCGCGTTGAAATCGCTGGCGATCAGATTCGTCCTGCGCATGGCATGTGCGGGGGCGCCGTTTCGGTAGCCGACTCCGCCGACGATCGAGCTGCCGGCGAGTTCATCGGTATCTCCTTACGAGGCGAGGGCCGGCCCGTCCGCCGGAGGTCCCATCCGTCTGCACCGCGTGTCCTCATCCGGATTTACACGGCGTTCGACCGAATGCCCACTGGATGTGACCTCCGGCACCCGGACGTTTCGGATGTGATGGGGCCCACTTCCAGCGGATGTAAGTAAAGCAGAAGGCGACGTCGTGTTCAACCCCTCATCGTCCCGTACTGCACCACCCACTCGACCGCAGGCGGGGAATACCCAGACCCCACCGGTCGGGCCAGAACTAGCCAAACGGCCAAAACTAGAACGACACCATTCACCTTGCAATTCAATGGAACTCACACATTTCCCTCTGATTGTCCAGTGCGCGCGCAATTCTTGCGCCCACCCATTTGGCCGCCGGGTTAGCTCTGCTTACCGATGCGGGCCGGGGTGGCGGGCGCCGCAAGCCGATGTCCAGTTGACGGAGCAGCTATGTTCAACTGGCTACGAGATTCGACTCATGAGACCAGCTCAGCGCCGGGTTCGGGTCGCCTTTCAGCGGAAATTGGTTAGAGTATTGAATCCGACGTCGCTTTTTACTATGCTGATGAGGCGCTTCCGACTTCCGCGCTCCGCGAGATTCGAAAACGGGACCGCGCAGGAGACTAGCCATGCACACTTCCATGAATGATCAACCGAGTGCCGGTTGCGTTGAATCATCGGTCGTCGGCGGCCGCGTCCGGTTGGTAGCGGTGCTTGAGCGTTGCCACCGAAGCAGCCGACCGACCTGCGGTACGAGACGATCTGATGCGCACCTGGTGCCCCGACCGGGAAGGATATCGATGTTCCGACTGTCGGCGACGAACCAGCTGGCCCGAACTCCACGCCCACTTCCACCTGCTGGAGGTTGCCCAATGAGCGACCCAGCGGAGCCGATACATCGACCAGGAAGTCGGTCACCACACGGGTGTATCACTTATGACAAACCAGATCGGGGTTATGACGCGCCTCGATGGCCGGGTGATCCTCCGGGCGGCCGGGTACGGCCCGCATCAGTCGATCCAGGGGGCTTTCCTTTTCCCGTATCGGTCGCACAAGGTCGCGGTACGGCGGCGGCGGGCGGCACACTTGCTGACGAAGCGACTATGCGTCGCCCCCTGGCGGCGGGTTCCCCACGGCTCGCCCGACCGGTGCCGGCCAGGACTATGCCGCGTCGCACCCTCCATCGGTATGTCCACGCTGCGATCCGGGCCCGTTCCCGTACTGGGAATAGGGAATCGGGGGAGTTGGGGGAATAATGACATCACAGTGCGAGCGGTATGCCGATTTGCTCAAAATGGCGGTTGACCGCGCAGCCTTCGGGTTCGACGTATTCACCGAGTTCATTCACCAGAACGTTTTCCCTAACCGTCTCCCCCTCCTCTGCGAGTTCCGCAACATCGAGCAGGTCGTACGCAGCCAGCTGACACCGGCACTTCGCGATCGCGGATCGGAAACGTCCGCCCTCGAAGCACAATCCCGCGCAGAAGAGTATGTGTTTCGGATCAGTCGGCTTGGCTGGGATGAAACCGCCTTGGCAACAGCTAGTTTTGGGCGGGCGGCGGTCTTGCGCCTTCTCGAACTGTACGCGACGGCACCGCAGCACGATCGACAGTTGTTCGCCGCGCATATCGATCTCGAAAAGTATCTGATTACAGCAGCGGAGCGGTCGGTGAGTCGGGGTGGGGAAGCCGATCTGCGAGGCGGCCTGCCCCGAGGTGGGACCTCGACCGTCGTTCAGGGCCCGGAGGACCGACCGTTGTCCGGCCGGATGTTGCGAAGTGACCTCGCACGTCAAACGGGTTCACCTATCCCGCCATCGAGTGAGTTGACGATCTCGCAGGTGGCCTGAGGTCGAAGTCGCGGGATGGCCCGCCCGCGGCGCGCATTATCGAAGACCGCGTCGCTTTTTCTCAATTTGAGGTACTTGGCAGACGCCAGGAGATCGGAGTACAGCCGTGAATCAGAACTCGCGTGTCGACGCCGCGGTCGCGGCCATCCGCGAAGGCGGCATCGTCGTCGTTGCCGATAGTGCGGCTCGGGAGAATGAGGGCGACCTGATCATGTCGGCTGATCGAATGAGCGCAGACAAGATGGCGTTCTTCCTTCGTCATGGCAGTGGAATCGTGTGTGTGCCGATGAACGATGCACGCGCCGAGGAGCTAGCGCTTCCCCACATGGTCACCCACAACACCGACGAACATCAGACGGCGTTCACTGTGTCCGTCGATCACATGTCGGTGGGGACCGGAATTTCAGCGGAGGACCGAGCCACGACGGTGCGATCCCTCGCCGATTCGGCAACGTCGCCTGAACATCTCCATCGGCCCGGCCACATTTTCCCACTCCGGGCTCGACCTGGTGGGGTCCTCGAGCGCGCCGGCCATACCGAAGCGGCGACGGATCTACTGGCACTAGCCGGTAGGACATCGGTCGCAGCCATCACCGAACTCGTCGATCGGAACGGGGTGCCGATCAGCGGCGTCCGACTGCTGGCCTTTGCACGTCGCCATCGACTTCCCTTCCTCGAGATCGACGACTTGGTGTGCTACCGCCGGCGGATTGGGAAGCTGATCGACCGCGGAGCGACCGCGGATCTGCCGATCGGCGGGACTGTTTTTCGGGCCACCACGTTCCATTCCGTGCTCGACGGTGTCGAGCACATTGCCTTCACTCTGGGGGATGTTCGTACCGCGTCGAGCCGAGCCGACGGAATCCTGGTCCGCGTGCACAGCGAATGTCTCACCGGCGACGTGTTCGGGTCGTTGCGGTGCGATTGTGGTCCTCAACTGCACCAGGCATTGGACCTCATCGCCGCAGAAGGTAGCGGTGTGGTGGTCTATCTCCGTGGGCACGAGGGGCGCGGTATAGGCTTGGCGCACAAGCTGCGGGCGTACGCGCTGCAGGACTCGGGCCTGGATACGGTCGACGCAAACACCGAACTCGGTCTGCCTGTCGATGGTCGCGAATACGGGGTCGGTGCCGAGATCCTCGCCGACCTCGGCGTCTCACGCATGCGACTCATTACGAACAATCCTCACAAGTATCACGGGCTGACCGGATACGAGCTGACCATTGTCGATCGGATCAGTCTGGCGCCGTCGGTCAATCCGCACAACATTGCCTATCTGCGAACCAAACAGCAGCGTCTCGGTCACACCTTGAAACTCCCACCCGACAAGAGGCACCGAGCGCAACCCCGGGAGATCAACGTTCACATCGAATCCGACGTGGTGTAGGGCCACAGCGTGGCGGCGAGCTTGCACGACCCGATTGGAAAGGACCAAGAATGCAGACCAGAAGTGCGATTTTGTGGGAGTCACCCGGTAAGTGGGACGTCCGTGAGGTGGAATTGGATGAGCCCCGACACGGTGAGGTACTGGTTCGCGTAGCAGCGGCTGGACTGTGCCACTCCGACGACCATCATGCGACCGGGGATGTGCCCTTCGCTACATTCCCCGGCTGCGGAGGCCACGAAGGCGCGGGCGTGGTGGAGGCAGTCGGACCGAATGTCACCCGGGTGGCGGTGGGCGACCACGTCGTGCTCGCTTTCGTTCCCGCCTGCGGGCACTGCAGAATGTGCTCTCTGGGACGGCAGAACTTGTGCGACAACGGTGCCGGCGCGGTCATCGGCGACCAACTCGACGGCACCTTCCGCATGCACGTCGATGGGCTCGACGTCGTGCAGAGCTGCCGAGTCTCGGCATTTTCCGAACGTACCGTCGTTCCCGAGCTCTCGTGCGTGAAGATCGACCCGACGATCCCGTTGGAACTGGCGTGCCTGGTTGGATGCGCGGTACCAACCGGCTGGGGGTCGGCGACCAATGCCGCAAACATCTCCCCCGGCGATGCCACCATCGTGGTCGGCACCGGGGGAATCGGTATGAATGCGGTGCAGGGCGCTCGCTTCGTCGGCGCCGGCACCATAGTGGCGGTGGATCCGGTCGAATGGAAACGCGAAATTGCCCACCAGTTCGGCGCCACCCGCTCTTTCGCAACGCTCGCAGAGGCCGACGAGTTCGTTCGAACGGTAACCAATGGTCAAGGTGCCGACAGCACTATTGTCTGTGTGGGACGCACGAGCAGCGAGGTGCTCGGTGAGGCGTACCGCAGCGTCGGTAAGGCCGGCACCCTCGTCGTTACCGCGTCAGGCTCGCACGAAGCCGAAGGACTACCGATCAATCTGATTGACTTGCCGTTCCTCCAGAAACGAATCCAAGGTTGCCTGTACGGGATGTCATCGCCGAACGCGGAGATACCGGTGCTGTTGAACTTGTTTGAGCAGGGCAAGCTGCAACTCGCGGAACTAATCACGAAGGTCTATTCGCTCGACGAGATCAACGAGGCGTACGCCGATCTCAATGCCGGTCGGATCCTTCGGGGTGTCGTGCGACCATGACAGCGAGGGAGATGTCGAAGATCGACCGCGAACAGTGGGCGCCGGCGACTCGATCGCTGCTGGTTGACGGCCAGTTGATCGAGCCCCGCGGGTCGTCGTGGAGCGTAATCAACCCGGCGACCGAGCTCGAACTGGCGCGGGTCCGTGGCGCTTCGGCCACCCAAGTGGACGAAGCGGTTGAGGCTGCCGCGCGTGCATTCGACGGTTGGTCCCGTTTGGCGGGGACCGAACGAAGCCGCCAGCTACACCGGCTTGCCGACGTGATGGCGGCGCACTCAGAGGAGTTGCTGACGTCCATCGTCAACGAAGTCGGTACCCCCGTCTCGCTGGCGCGATTCATGCAGGTCGACATGCCGATCGAGCATCACCTGCGGTGGTTCGCCGACGCGGCCGGCATCGACCGCACGCGACACCTCGGCGCGTGGGGCACTCCGGTGCCGACAACGTCCGACGTCGTCGCGCAACCGGTCGGCGTCGTCGCCGCGATCGCCGGATACAACTACCCGCTCACGCTCGCCATCGCCAAAATCGGCGCCGCACTCGCCGCGGGCTGTACGGTGGTGCTCCTACCCTCGCCGCAAACCCCCCTCACCACCCTCTACTTCGGAGAATTGGTTCGGGCGGCCGAGCTACCTGCCGGTGTGCTCAACATCCTCGCCGGGGGCCCGGAGATCGGCCGGCTTCTCACCTCCCACGTCGGGGTCGATCACGTCTCCTTCACCGGTTCGGAGGCTGTCGGCGTCCAGGTCATGCAACAGGCCGCAACGAACGTCAGCGGTGTCACGCTCGAGTTGGGTGGGAAGTCCTCTTCGATCGTCCTGCCGGACGTGGATGTCGCCGCCGTCGCGAGGGAGACCCACCTTCGGTGGTCACGCAACGGTGGCCAAGCCTGCGCAGCCCTGGCGAGAATCCTCGTCCACGACCGTGTGTACGACGAGTTTCTCGACGCAAGCGTCGCGGCGTTCACCGACATCCAGGTGGGAGATCCGTGGGATCCCGCAACGACCGTCGGGCCGATGATCAGCAGCACACATCGAACTCGCGTCGAGGACGCCATCGAACAGTCGCGGATGCTCGGCGCAAGGACCGTGGCCGAGGCGCGTCGACCGCTGCCGCGTCGCGGCTGGTATGTCAATCCCGTCCTCCTGGCCGACCTGCCACTCGATGCACCCGCTGTACGAGAAGAGATCTTCGGCCCGGTGGCAGTCGTCCTGCCCTTTCGAGATGTCGAGCAAGCGATCGCCCTGGCCAACGACACACGGTACGGGCTCGCCGCAAATGTCTGGAGCGCTGATACCAGCGCGGCGAGAGCGATCGCCGAACGCATCCGCGCGGGCACGGTATGGATAAACGGTGGCGGGTCGATGCGCCCGGACGCACCGTTCGGCGGCCTCAAGCATTCGGGCGTCGGCCGTGAGTTCGGTGAGTGGGGTCTATCGGCCTACCTCGAGCCGCAACACATCCAGTGGAGGAGTTGATCGGTTCGGCCGGTGTGGTGCAGGCCGCCCGCCTGCACCGCACCGGCTCCCGGTACTGTCCCCGCCAGGAGGCATTCGTTAGGGTCACGCTGCTCGACGGCGGGTCACTGCCGGTGCGCCACCGCGAGCGTCAGCGTCCGCCTGGCTTCACCGCGTGTTCATCCGGCACGGCGGTCGAGTGGTCCAGACCGAGAGCCCGTGTCCACAGGCTTGTGAGATGACGTCGCACGACATCGTCGGTCGCCGGCTCCCCGCCGATAGTCATCGGCTCACCGAGCACCAGCCAGGTATACAGGAAGTTGACCACCATCGACGTGAGCGCTTCCGCGGTCATATAGGGGTCGAGGTCCTTGAATACCAAGCCGAGTTCCTGCATATGCGCGATGTTTCGACCGCTGAGCTCATGTATCGTCCGACGCCGTTTCATACGCAGGGTCCGAACATCGTCGTCAAACGTCATGACCGACTCGATCAACCCGATCATTTTGGCGTTCTCGCGATAGAAGTCGATGTAGTAACCATTTACTTCGTCGATCCGCGCGATCGGATTTGTCGGAGTCGACCCCTTGGACGGGGGCGGCTTGATCTCTTCGTAGAAATTCGACACAAGGGTGAGGAATATTTCGTCCTTCGAGTTGAAGTACGAGTAGTAGCCACCGATGGCAATACCTGCTCGCGAGGCGATGTCTACGACACGGGTCTCCAGGTAGCCGCGCTCTTCGAATACCTCTCGGGCGGCGTCGAGTATCCGTAACCGTGTCCGAGCACCCTTCGAACCGGGTTTCGGTTGTGCGCGCTCGGCGGCCTCAGCGGCCGGGCGGCTCGGCGTCTGTTGTTGGGCTTTCATCGGTGTCCCCCGCCTTCTTTCGGGTGCGTGCCGTTGGCAGCAACGGACGAGAAATGTACTAGCGGCGTATCAGGCTCGAGTTCGCGCCCCCGGCCCCGGCAGCGCATCATCACGCGAAGCGTGCGGCGACTTGGGCGAAGTGTGGCGACCCGAGCAGCTCGATCTGCAACTCCACACACTTTGCGAAGTACTCATCCGGCGGCCACCGGAGGAGGCGCAAAGCCGAGTAGGCGCGCAATGTCGCCTGGGGCAATGACGCCAACTGCGCGGCCCGATCCAACGCTGCCTGCAGACCCGTAGTTTCTGCTGGCTCGGCGATTCCGACGCTGATGCACTCGCTAGCTGACAACCGTTGCTGGCCGGCAATCAGCGCCCACGGCACCCCAGGCGCATATTGACTCAAGAAGGCCATCCCCCCAGTAGCCGGAATCAGCCCTGCCGATGCCCAGCCCTGCCGGAACCAACCGTCGGTGCCGACGAAGCGCATATCGCAGGCCAACGCGAGATCCATACCAAGACCGACCGCTGCACCGTCGACGGCGGCGATCGTCGGAAGTGGGGCGTCCCGCAACGCCCTTATCATTCCCTGAACCGGGCCGTATATGGCTGCAGACATGTCTGCCGGCGATTGTTGTACTAGCCGCGCTATTTGGGGGAGGTCACCCCCTGAGCTGAATGCGCCCTCCCCCCATAACACGATCGCTGATGCGTCGCTGTTGCCCGCGACTTTGATTGCCTCGGCAATTTCCTCGGCCTCTGCTGGACCGAGAGCATTGCGGGTGTGCGGCCACCGCAGCGCTACAACCGCTGCGTTGCCGGCGTTTTCAATGTGCACGCCCATTCGGAACGGACCTCTCATTCGTTGGGTACGGATTGCCGTCGTGACCTAGCCTCGTGCCGCAGCACGTACCCGAGCAGCGAACTCCGGGCGGCTGAAGCTCTCCACTGTCTTTTCGTGCGAACGCTCCAATGCATCGGCCCAGGAACTGGACCAATCGGCAGCAACCTGCTCCTTGATCGTCGCGATCGAATAGGCGGACGAACCGTTCGCCAACAAGTGCGCATACTCGAGGGTGCGTTCGAGCAGCTCGTCGGGATCCCATACCGATTGCACCACGCCGTAGGACAGTGCCTCGGAGGCCGAGAACTTACGGCCGGACCAGAGCAGGTCGAGGGCGCGTGCGGAACCGATCAGACGGGGAAGCAGCCAAGATGTTCCGGCTTCGGCAACCAAGCCCAGCTTGGCGAAGCTCGTAGTGAAGACTGCCTGGGAGGAGGCGAAGCGGATATCGGCCATCAATGCGTGAGCGAACCCGACCCCTGCGGCCGGTCCATTCACGGCGGCTATCACCGGTTTGGCGATGCGGCGGGCCATATCGATCGGAAATTGTTCGGCAGCCTGACGGTCGCGTAGGACCTGTCCATCGACGCCTTCGAGCGCCTTGAAATCTGCGCCGGCACAGAACCCGCGGCCGGCGCCGGTGACGACGATCGCTCGCACTGCCTCGTCCTGCCCCGCGTGGTGCAAGAGCGACAGGTACCGGGTGCGCATTTCGACTGTCAGAGCATTGAGTCGGTGGGGACGGTTCAAGGTGATGAGAGCGACCCCCTCGCGAACCTCCCAGAGCACCGATTTGTCCGAGTCTTCGACGAGACGGTTCTCAGCTCGGTGGTCGGCTCCGATCCGGACCGCGCCGTCGACCCTGTGATCCTCCATGCTTGCCCTCCATGTGCCTTTGGCGTCGGGCCGGCGAGTGGACCTGTTGTTCACTGCACCAGCCACAAAAAGCGAACTCGGATTCATTATTGAGGTTTGCGCGGGACGTGTCAACACACCGACAGCCCGACCTGAACGTGGCGTGTACACCCAGCTGGTGCACGTGGAGCCGATTGGGATTCCGCGTTCCACGCGAGGAGCGTTCAGCGAGCAATTTGGAACGAAATTGACTGCTGTGCAACATTTCAACTTTCCACACTTACCGGTTCGCTCGGGATACGGGCCCCATCCGGAGGGATCCGAACAAGCGTCGCCCTACCGGCACTGTCGGACACGACAACATCGGCCTGGCGCATCGAACCCACGATCCCGCGGCCGGTCTTGTGGGAGCCAATGGGCAAGACCGCCCTCCTCTGAATGACTCGCATGGCTGGCTCGGCCCCCGGCTACGACTATCGACACAGAATCATCTGCCCAGTTCAGGCCGTGTTCTGGCGCCGTTCTCCGGCAACACGAGGATCGCGCCAACAATCCACTATTGAATCCGACCTCGCTTTTTATTATTGTGGTGATCGAGGCCGCGAGATCGAAACCCCCGCGACGAGCCCGAGGTTCACCGACCGCCGCCCCCTCAGTTGTGCCAACGAAGTCCAAGAAGGAAGAAGGACACACATAATGAAGTTTGGCGTTTTCTACGAGCTGCAGTTGCCCCGCCCCTGGCAGGAGAGGAGCGAGTACGACCTGTTCAACAATGCGCTGACACAGATCGAGCTCGCCGACAAACTGGGCTATGACTACGCATGGGCCGTCGAACACCACTTCCTCGAGGAGTACTCGCATTGCTCGGCCCCTGAGGTGTTCCTCGGCGCCGCCAGTCAGCGCACCAAGCAGATCCGGCTCGGTCATGGCGTCATCCAGATGACCACCAACGATCCGCACCGGGTTGCCGAGAAGGTTGCGACTCTCGATCTGCTCTCCGGCGGGCGCGTCGAGTTGGGCATGGGAGAGGCCGGGGGGCCCTCCGAACTGCATCCGTTCAATGTCCGCGTACGCGACAAGCGGGAACGCTGGATCGAATCGGTCAAGGCGACCATGCCGATGTTCACCCAGAACGCATGGGAGTTCCATGGCGACTACTACGACTTCCCCGCCCGCAACGTGCTCCCGAAGCCTCTACAGAAGCCACACCCGCCACTGTGGGTCGCGTGCTCGAGCATCCAGACCATCGGCGCGGCCGCCTCCTGGGGAATGGGCGCTCTGGGATTTAGCTTCGTCTCCCCGGAATCCGCCCAGGCATGGGTGCATCGGTACTACAACACCTTCCTCAACGACTCCAACCCACTCACCGATTACCCGAAGAACGCCAACATCGCGGTCGTCAGCGGCTTCATGTGCGCCGACACCGACGAGGAGGCGCTGGCCAAGGCCTCCGGTTGGACGTTTTTCCAGTTCGCCCTCCAGTACTACGGTCGGCACGGGGTCGACAAGCCGGGTGAAAGCGACGTCTGGGGCGCCTACCAGGAATGGCGGCACACCGAGAAGGCCGAGAAGGCACTGAGAAACGGACTCGTGGGGTCGCCCGAAACGATCCGCAAGCGCCTGACCATGCTCGCCGAAGCGAACGTCGACCAGGTCATCCTACTGAACCAGGCGGGCAACACCAGCCACGAGGACATCTGCACCAGTCTGGAGATGTTCGCCAGCGAAATCATGCCGGAATTCCACGCGATGGAAGACGACCACGCCCAATGGAAGAGGGACGTCCTCGAGCGCCGCATCGTGCTGGAAGAACTCTCAACCGATGGCTATGACCTCTACGCACACCAGAACCGCGACATGCTCCGCCCGACCACCGAACAGCTGAAGGTGATGATGGCAGCGAAGGAAACGGCGGCGGCAGCGGCAGCAGCGGACGAAGAGTACGAGCGCACCCGCGAGGAAGCACGTTCAGGAGCGACACAAGCATGACTGCCCCCGAGGCTCGCGGTGCGGGCGCCTCCGGCGGCCTGCTGTCCGGTGTCCGCATCCTGGACTTCACCTCGGTGTTGCTGGGACCGTACTGCACGCGCACCCTGGCGCAGTACGGCGCCGACGTCGTCAAGATCGAGTCACCGGACGGCGACATCTCCCGACGACTGGGCTTGGGAAAGTCAGAGGGCATGTCCAGTTCGCATCTCCAGGTCAACAAAGGCAAGCGCAGCATCGCACTCGACCTGAAGCGGCCGGAGTCCGTGCCGGTGGTTCAGCGGATGGTCGAATGGGCCGACGTAGTAGTACTCAACCTGAGGGCGGATGCTGCCGCCAGATTGGGACTGGACTACGACAGCGTTCGGGCGCACAACCCGAACGTCGTGTACTGCCGGACGCCGGGGTTCGGCAGCGGCGGAGCGTACGCCGGCCTCAAGGCATACGACGATGTCATCCAGAGTGCGAGCGGCCTCGCCTCGCTGCAGACGCAGATCGCCGGCAAACCCCAATACATCGGCGGCGCAATCGCGGACAAGGTGGTCGGTTTGGTTGCCGCGTCAGCGATCCTGTCCGGTTTGGTCCAGCGCGGGCGCACCGGTCGCGGCGTCAATCTCGAAGTGCCGATGCTCGAGACGATGGTCGACTATTTCCTGCTGGAGAATCTCGGAGGAATGGCCTACGTGCCGAGCATCGGGGCACCGCTCTACGCCCGCACAGCGTCGCCGACGCGACGCCCGTTCGCCACCGCCGACGGGCATATGTCGGCGGTGGTCTACTCCGACAGGGATTGGCATCGACTGCTCACACACAGCGGGCACGATGGCCTGATCGGGGATCCACGGCTGGCAACCATCACCGACCGAACCGAAAATACCGACTTCGCCTACGGAGTTCTCGGCGAAATCTTCGCCGGCCGGACGACCGCCGAATGGCTGACGATCCTGCGTGAGATGGACATCGCTGTCATGCCGATGAACTCGGTGGACGAGCTCTTCACCGACCCGCATCTGGTTCAGGTCGGGATGTTCGACGAGGTCGAGCATCCCACCGAAGGCACTATTCGCGCGATCCGCAGCGGCGTGACCGTCGACGGCGCCGGCGTGGACAACGGTCTGCATGCTCCCCTGCTCGGCGAGCACACGCTGTCGATACTCACCGACTGCGGCTTCAGTCGCGACGAAGCACAGGCTCTGCTCTCGACAGGAGTCGTGGAGCAGGCAGAAACCGACGTCGCAGTTGCAACCCCGGTCGCGCGCGCCGAACACAAGTAATCGCACAGGAGGCAGCCCGCAGTGAGTACGAGTGACCAGCTCCGCACGAGCGTCGGTAGCGACGGGGTCGCCATTGTCGAAATTCAACGACCACCGGAGAACTATCTCGACACCGCGCTGGTCGGGGCCATCGCCGACGCTTATGCCCAGCTGGAGCACGACGCACGGTGCCGAGCCATCGTGCTCTGCTCGGCGGGCAAGCATTTCAGCGCCGGCGCTCGGCTCGCCGCGCGGCCCGGCCCCGCGGCTCCGGGGTCGGGCCGCCACCTCTACGACGAGGTCATCCGGTTGTTCGAAGGACACAAACCGGTGGTGGCCGCCGTCCAGGGAGCAGCCGTCGGTGCGGGTCTCGGACTCGCAATGTCGGCCGACTTCCGCGTAGCAGCCCCCGAGTCTCGGTTCTGCGCGAACTTCGCCCAGCTCGGCTTCCATCACGGCTTCGGATTGTCCGTCACACTGCGCGACGTGGCTGGCATCCAGGTCGCGAAGGATCTTCTGCTCACCGGCCGGCGCGTGCGCGGCGACGAGGCGCACGCGCTCGGCCTCTGTGACCGACTCGTGCCAGAGATCGACATTCGCGAGGCGGCACTGGCCCTCGCAGCGCAGATCGCGACATCGGCGCCTCTGGCAGTACGCACCATCCACGCCACCTTGCAAGGCGACTACCTGACCCGTCTCACCGATGCCCTCACCCGCGAGCGCGTCATTCAAGAGTCCCAACACAACACTGCCGATCGTGCCGAAGGAATCGCGGCGTACCGCGAACGCAGAACACCCATATTTCATGGGCACTGAGTCCGACGAAAGAAGCTCGAAATGTCCATTGCCAGTATCGAATCAGTCGAACCCTCCCGCTACCGTGAGGTTCTGGGACGCGTTCCGACGTCCGTGGCCATCATTGCCGCAATCAGTGACGGGACCCCTGTCGGTGTCTCGGTCGGCTCGTTTACCTCCGTATCCCTGACACCGCCTCTGGTGGGCTTCTACATCGCCCACACCTCGTCCACGTGGCCACACATCGGACGGGTGGGACGATTCTGCGTCAACGTTCTCGGAGATGAACAAGAAACGTTGGGAAGGCAATTCGCTGTCTCGGGTGGCGACAAGTTCGCCGGTGTCGGCTACCGACTGACAGAGGGGGGAACTCCGGTCCTCGACGGCGTCACCGCCTGGATCGAATGCGACCTCGAGCGGGTGGTCGAGGCTGGCGACCACATGCTGGTTCTCGGTGCGGTACGCGATCTCGGTTGTAAACACAATATGAGCCCGCTGGTCTTCCTGGGTGGGGCCTTCCCTCGTCTGACGGCCCCCAGTGGTGTCACCGAGCACGCCCACTAGACAACGCGGCCCCACCTCGGCGCCGGGCACCCTCACATCCGTTGTAAGACAGCTGCTCGCCAGCGATGACCGGTCCGAACACCAGCCGATATTCGGGCTGCCCGCCCTATACGGCAGACACCAGCAGGAGCAATCCGTCCGGCTCACGATGAACTCTGATGGCGAATTCCCCGATCGGTAGTGATCGTAACAATGCCGATCTCCACGAAGCTCGGACACTATCTTTCGGTTCAGAAAGGACCACCGATGTCTCATACCGCAGGAGCGGACAGCACATTGGACACACAACGCGCCGATGGTGTGCGCTCGCGTGTGCGGCAGCTCTACGGGGGCGCATTCGGAAACTTCATCGAGTGGTACGACTGGAACATCTATGGGTTCATGGCGGTGGTCTTCGCCCCAGTCTTCTTCCCAGGCGATGTCACCGCCTCGCTCACCTACACACTCGCAACCTTCGCGATCGGCTTCATCTCCAGGCCGCTAGGGGCAATTGTTCTGTCCCCGTACGGTGACCGGCGAGGAAGGCGCTTTCTCCTCTCCCTGACCGTGCTGCTCATGGGATTCGGCAGCCTGATCATCGCAGCGGTCCCATCCTACAACTCGATTGGGTACGCGGCCCCCGCAATCCTGCTGATCGCTCGCCTGATCCAAGGCCTCGGAGCAGGCGGTGAGTTTCAGTCCGCCGCCGCGTACATCGTGGAGTCGGCTCCGGCGGCGCGCCGGGCGCTCTTCGGATCCTTCCAGAATGTCAGCGGCACCCTCGGGGTGCTTGCCGCCTCCGGTCTCGCGGCGGTATTGACCGCGACCATCGACGAGACACATCTGGTGTCCTGGGGATGGAGGATCGCCTTCCTCCTCGGGGCGGGCATGGCGCTGTTCGGATTCGTGCTGCGCCGCAAACTTCCCGATACACCTGCCTTCGAGAAGTTGGAGCAGGCCAACGATACCGTCGAGCATCCACTGCGGGAGGCGTTGAAGAATCCGATCCCGATCTTCTACGTGTTCGGAATGCAGGCAGTGGTGTTCAGTTGGTACCTATGGGTGTCGCTCCTGCCGACAATTGCAAAGATGCTGGGAGGCCTCCCACTCAACGTCGGGCTTCTCGGCACCACCGTTGCGCTCGTTGTGATCATCCTCAGCATGCCGATCGTGGGATGGGTCTCCGATCGGATCCACCGGCGTAAGCCGATCATGATCGCCCATTCCCTGGGACTCATTCTGTTCGCCATCCCGGCTTTCCTGCTTCTGAAAACCGGTGACGCCACCACCTACTTCGTCGTGTGCATCGTCGGTGCAATTCTGGTCGGATTCGAGGGGGCACTCGTACCCACCCTGATCTGCGAGCTCTTCCCGGCACGCCATCGGCTCACGGGGGTCGGGCTCTCCTACAGTGTCTCGACCGCCATTTTCGGCGGCGGCGGTGCAGTGCTTGCCGGCTACTTCGCGACGACCGGAAGCGCTCTGGTAATCGCTGGACTGCTCATCGCGCAGCAGTTGTTGTCGTTGTTCGTTTTCATCGTGATGCCGGAAACCGCGGGCAAGGATCTCTCGCAATAGCACCCTGTGCGGGGTTCGCGCCCGCCCTGAACACCTCAACGGCAGACCACGCCATGGTCGTCGAGACCACGAGATAGCCCCGCAATCCCGGACGGACGTCCGTTCCTGGCCCGCGAAGAACTCGAAGCGCAGTACGCACCCGAAGCCGAAGTCGAATCCATTGCCCTTTGGAGGTTCACGTGTTCTACCCCCTCAATGTCTGGGACTACCTGCACCGCGCAGAGTCGGCGTATCCAGACCGGATTGCGGTCGTCGACGAGCCGGACGCACCGATGACCAGTATGGGCAGTCTGACCTACCGCGAGCTGGCACGAGCGGCACGTGCGCATGCCGCCCGGCTGGACTCACTGGGGATCGCGCCTGGCGCCCGAATTGCTTTCATCGCGCAGAACTCCGCGCGGCTACTGAGCGCCTTCTTCGGAGTGAGTGGCCACGGAAGAGTGCTCGTGCCGATCAATTTCCGGCTCTCCCTGCCGGAGATCCAGTTCATCATTAAGCATTCCGGCGCCGAAGTGGTCTATTGCGATCCCGAGCAAAAGGCGATCTACGACGCTCTCGACGTCTCGCACAAGTTTCTGCTCGGCGACGACGACGCGCTCTACCGCTACGACACCGCCCCCCGATGGTGGTCGAACCCTGACGAGGGCGCCACCGCCACAATCAACTACACCTCAGGGACCACTGCACTTCCCAAGGGCGTCCAGCTGACCCACCGAAACAATTGGCTCAACGCAGCAGTATTCGGTCTCCACACTCAAATCAGCGACCGCGATATCTACCTACACACGCTCCCGATGTTCCATGCGAACGGATGGGGGATGCCATTCGCGATCACCGGGGTCGGGGGTAAGCACATTATCGTCCGCAAGATCGACGGCGCCGAAATCCTGCGCCGGATCGACGAGCACGGCGTGACCATGATGTGCGCCGCCCCAGCGGTGATCGCCGCTGTCCTCGACGCCGCCGCGGCCTGGGAAGGCCCCATACCGGGTCGTGATCGTGTGCGGATCGTGGTTGCCGGCGCTCCGCCACCGACGCGTGTGATCGAGCGTGTGCTGGACGAACTGGGGTGGGAATTCATCCAACTCTACGGCTTGACCGAAACTTCGCCACTGATCACGATCAACCGACACCGGGCCGAGTGGGACGATCTACCGGTCAACGACCGCGCACGCAATCTTGGACGGGCCGGGATACCCGCTCTCGGCGTACGTATCGACATCGACGCAGACGGCGAAGTGCTCGCTGCATCGAACCACAACCTGGAAGGCTATTGGAACCAGCCGGAGGCCACCGCAGACGCCCAACGCGGTGGTTGGTTCCACTCCGGAGACGGAGGCCATATCGATTCCGACGGCTACCTCGTCATCTCCGATCGAAAAAAGGACGTCATCATATCCGGCGGGGAAAACGTCTCCAGCATCGAGGTCGAAGACACTCTGATGGCCCACCCAGCCGTTCGCGAAGCGGCCGTCATCGGAATCCCAGATGAGAAGTGGGGTGAGCTCGTCACCGCACTCGTGGTGGTACAAGACGGGCGAATCACCCCAGACGAACTCGTGCGGCACTGCCGCAGCAGCCTTGCAGGGTACAAATGCCCCAAGCGCGTCGAGTTCATCGATGAACTTCCCCGCACAACGACGGGAAAGATCCAGAAGTTCAAACTGCGCGAACAGTTCTGGATCGGACGCGATCGCGGCGTTAATTAGCAGGCGCCCGAAGGTTGCGGAAGTGGATGGAACAGACTCGCGCCCTCGACCCGGCACTGCCGCATGCCATCGCCGGAGAACGGCGAGCCCAATACACGGGTCTTACCCAACTGTCGGCACTGCGCTGCTGCCGCGCCGCCCTGTCGACAACGTCGACCACGTCGACAACACCAAGGACGGTAGGCGCACACTCGCGCGTTCGCCGCGTAGAGGCGCTCTACACCCTTTACTCAGATCTAACACCCGGAAGTCCAATGACCGCGTCCGACTCACACATTCACGACTCCGGCAACGAGACAGGGCGTTCGGTGCCCTTTGGGGTCGCGCCTACACAGCCGTCCACTTCCACGCACAGCGTCGAAACCTCCGACACGGGTCGGGCGGGCACCGGCCTCGCCGGCCTTCACAGAGCGGCCCAACAAAATCCCGATGCCCTGACATCACAAATGCGAGCGTATAGGGAAATACGGCGCCGGCGACTGCAAGCCATCGCAACGGAGAGAAGTCGGCACTACGCCCCAAAGGAAACCTTGGAACTCCTCGACTTCGCACGCATGTGGATTCCCTACGGTGGAGCTCCCTGCGACGAGATCTTCTTTCGCTTCGGCATGTCATGTAGCCGCTTCGCGGAAGCACTGTGGCAGGCGATCCGGGATGCGAAATGCGACGCCGACACGGTTCGTCGGTTAGCTGAGATTTATCCTCGACCACGGTTCGTACCTCGCCCTGACAGCACCTGTCAAGCGCAAAAGGATCACCAAGAATAGCGGGCACGCGTAGAGTGGCCACCTTTCACACCTATCAGCGGATCGAGAAGTGGATCGTCACCTTCTACTTCGCCGTCACCACTCAGGCGGAATCAGTGGCTGCCATCAACATACGACCCTTGACTGGGGCGATTCAGGTCCAGCAGCGTACTCCCTCCCAAGTTTGCGACACCAGATAACTCACAGTCGTCATCTTCTGCATCGCACCAATTCCATGGCAGCCTTCCCAGATGTCGCACACCGAACATGGTTCCGCGTTGAACCGCGTGTCCTACCCCTTGTCACGACGAACGCTACGCGCCCCGGTGGCGGCCTCGCTCCTACAGGCGTCCACACGCTGCGGTTCGAAACAGAAGTCGCCATCGTCGACACCGGTCCACCACCGGGCCGGCCATCGCGGACGCCCACTCAGTCCCAAGAACGTCAGCGAGAGCGGGCTCGCTGTCGAGATAGGGACGGCTCGTCCGCTCCGAGCGGTGGAACAGACTGTACAGAAGCTTGTTCTGTAATCCGACCGGAGTGGATCAGAACTGTTCACCCTGTTGTCGCTGCTCGATGATCCAGGCCGCGATCTGTGTCCGGGAGGTGAAGGCGAGTTTGGCGAGGATGTGCTCGACGTGCCCTTGCGCTGTGCGCGGTGAGATCACCAGGCGGTCGGCGATGGTCTGGTTGGTCAGGCCTTCGGCGATCAGGTCGGCGACTTGCCGTTCCCGCTTGGTCAGTCGCGTGGACCCGTCAGTGGCAGGTGCGAGGGGTCCGGGCGGACGTTCGTGGAGGGCGTAGGCGATGGCCGCGTCGAAGCCGAGCTGCTCGCCCTTGCGGTGGGCCGCCGCGAACCCCTTGTCTCCGAGTGCGCGCCGACACTTCTCATCGCAGTTCTGATGGTAGGTAATCAGATCAGAATGTATGACCACGGAGCTGCCCACCGACCTCGCCAGCCCTTCCGCGGCTCCCATCAGCACTGCGGCCCGAGCTGCGTCGCGTCGCTCGCACGCGATCCAGGCCAGAGCCTCGAGGCAGGCCGTGGCCACACGCGGGCTGTGCACCTGCCGGGTCAACTCCAACGACCGGTCGAGAAGCCGCACCGCACGATCTGTATCATTGTCTCGCCACACGGCAACGCCGAGGGCCCACAACGAGTACGACCGATACATCTTCTCGCCGTACTGTTCGGTGATCGCGAGAACCCGCTCATGGCATTTGATCGCCTGATCCGTCAGGCCGGACAGTCCGTAGGCCAGCCCCAACGGATACAGGACACCAATTTCGAGTGTGCGCTCCCCACGTTCGCTGAACTCGACGAGGGCGGCTTCGAGGTGCGACGACGCATGCGTGAGATCACCACGGTAGAGGGCCAGCGCACCCTGCGAAAAGTCGACCAGCGCGCGCATCATCGGGTCGCTCGTGTGCGTGACGAGGGTCCGGGCCTCCTCGACGAGTGCGGCCCCGGCCCGGAGGTCACCCTGCACATTGGCCATCATGCTGGCACGTTGGAATGCTTTGACCCGCTCGACTGTGGGCGGGCCGCTCTGGCGGGCAAGCATCTGGCCGAGCCAGCGGCGCCCCTCGCTGTAGAGGCCCTGGGAGCCCCAGAACAAAAACAATGCCACTGCGGTGCGCAGACCGGCGGCGGGGTCGTCGTCGATGCTGAATTCGAGGGCCTCCCGCAAATTCGGCTGTTCTCGTTTCAGCCGGGCGATCCAGTCGAGTTGGCGGGCACTGATCCATTCAGTCTCCGATTCGAGCGCCAACGCCTCATACCAGTCCCGGTGGCGGCGGTGTAACGCCAATGCCTCTCCGGTCTGTTCGAGTTTCTCATAGCCGTACTCGCGGAGAGTTTCGAGCATCCGGAAGCGCACCACCGACCCGGATTCCTCCCGGATCAGAATCGATTTCTCCACCAAGGAGGTCAGCGTGTCCAGCAACTCGTCCGGCTGTAGACCCTCGCCACATACCTTCTCCGCAGCGGCGAGTTCGAAGCTTCCCGCGAACACCGCCACCTGTCCCCACACCAGTTGCTCTTCCGCAGTGCACAATTCGAAGCTCCAGTCGATACACAACCGCAGCGTCTGTTGCCGCGTCGGCGCACCCCGGCTGCCGCGGGACAGCAGGGCATAGCGGTCGGTCAGGCGCCCGAGGATCTGCTGGGGTGACATCGCCCGCAACCGGGCCGCCGCCAATTCGATCGGCAACGGCAACCCGTCGAGCCGGTGGCAGATCCCCGCCACCGCCGCCGCGTTCTCCTCGGCGAGCGCGAATCCGGGAACGGCGGCAGCGGCGCGGTCGGCGAACAGGGTCACCGCATCGTACTTGGGCAGCCCGCGTAACGAGGTCTGTCGCCCGGGATCGGGGACTGCCAGGGGCGGGACGCGGTGCACCGCCTCCCCTGCGACGTTGAGCGATTCGCGACTGGTGGCCAGAATCCGTAACCGCGGACAAGTGCGCAAAAGGACGCTGGCGAGTTCTGCGACGGCCTCCACCATGTGCTCGCAGTTGTCGATGACCAGCAGCACCTCTCGCAAGGCGAGAAACTCGACCAGAACTTCATATAGCGGTCTCGCCGAATGGTCTCTGACCCCCACAGCGCCGGCGATGGCGTCGATTAGCGATAATCCGTCGCGCAGTTCACCCAATTCGACCAGGCGCACTCCGTCGGAGTAGTCGCGCCGCACCGCGGCCGCGACCCGTATCGCCAGCCGCGTCTTCCCGACGCCCCCGATCCCGGTGAACGTCACCAGCCGCGGCCCGGCCAGCAGGTTCTTCGCCTCGGCGAGCTCGTGTCGACGGCCGACGAAACTGGTCAATTCCAGAGGGAGGGTTCCCATTGCGTCCAGGGCGGGCGGGGCCGGAGAGCTTAATCCGCCACGAACCGCCGAATGCTGATTGGTGCCGTGCGCATCAGGCGTATGGAGCGCCATCTCGTCGACCGGGAAGCCGTGGGAACGTTGCAACCCGCGCAGCTGTTCCCCGAACTCGGCGGCGGTAGCAGGGCGCGCACCGGGCTCGCGGGACATCGCCCGGGCGATCACCGCCGACACATCGTCCGGGATCCCGTGCTCGCGCAGGTCGGGCACCTCCTGCGTGGTGATCCGCAGGAACTGCGCGACCACCTGCTCACCGCTGCGGCGTTCGAACGCGGCATGACCGGTCAGGGCACTGAACAAGGTGGCCCCGAGGCCGTAGACATCGGCGGCCGGACTTGGCGGATCACCGCCGAGCACTTCCGGCGCGGTATACGCCGGGGAGCCGGTGACCGCACCGGTCGCCGTCTCGAAGCCGCCGGAGATGTGCGCGATACCGAAATCGGCCAACTCCGGCTCCCCGTAATCGGTGAGCAAAATGTTCGCCGGTTTGACGTCGCGATGCAGGATGCCGAGCCGGTGCGCCGACTCCACCGCCCCGGCCATCTTCACCCCCAACCGAAGCACCTGATCCAACGGGAGCGGACCCTCCGTCCGGACCCGGGCCTCCAGCGAATCCTGCGGGTGATACGGCATCACGATGTAGGGAAGTCCGCTGTCGGTGGCACCGACCTGCAGAACGTTGACGATGCTCGGGTGCCCGGTCAGCCGCCCCATCGCCCGCTGCTCCCGAAAGAACCGGGCCCGGTTCTCCTCGTCGAGTTCCACGGTGAGCACCTTCACCGCCACCGTGCGATCCAGGTTCGCCTGCGTGCAGCGGTACACCACGCCGAACCCGCCGCGGCCGATCTCCCGAACATCAGCGAAACCGGATCCACCCAGTTCGGTGGCCGGGGACGGCGGGTAACGCTGAGTGTCGAGCGGATCACCTTCACCCATCAATCGGTCTACTCACTCCGCCGACTCATGGATCCCGCTCGCTGGTCCACGACGGCACGACCAGCGCAAGTACCACCGACCAACTCACCTCTCGATGGCGTCCTCTCGAGGATATCGCTGACATGTGTCACCTACCCGGGTTAGAAGCCGACCTCGATGAATTAAGGAGCAATTGGTCCGGACCGTCGGTCTAAAAAGGTGCCGCCAACCCATATCAGAAACATCCAGTCCCCACAGGTCATACCTCACATTCCGCCTCTAATCCTTTGTCAAAGAATCGCCGACGCCCTGCCAACCAGGTATCGCCGGCCCCATACCGCTGCCCCATGTCCGCTGATCCCGACAGCACCCGCGCCGACCCCGACCCGGCGCTGCCACACTTGGCCACCGTCGGCACCTCAGCGGATCCGCACCTCATCACGGTGGCGGCGCGCACCGGAACAGATATCGAGCCGCGGATCCACATCTCCATCACGGCATTCGACGTCGCGGCCGAGCAGTGGTTCCTCGCCGTGGCCGGTTCGCGGTCACGGTCCTCGTGCACACCCTCGACGCCGAAACGGGCCGGCCACCGCCGAGTGGGCCCGAGCGATCTTCTCGACCGCCGGCGCCTCGCACGGATACTTCCTCGGCGCCGTCGACCCGAACACCGGTATCCACCGAGACGGGCAGCTCGCCTACCGCCTCTACCTCGACACCGACCATCAGGCGACCGTCGTGCCGCGACAGGTGCTCACCTGCCCGCACTACCTGCTCTCCGCCATCGACGGCAGAGAGCAGATCACCATTCACCACGGCCTGACGATCACCGACGCTGCAGCGCAACCAAATGGCTATTGAACTGCCATGACGACATGTCCCCCCAATGCCTCGGGCGGCCGCCGGCCACGGCCGGGCTACGCCGGTGACGATCCGAACCGCCGAGCGTCACAGCCGCCGGAGCTCGCGGTATGCGTGGGCTCGGGTGTTGAGCGTCTCGGTGAGGTCGGTGGCAGCGAGGAGGTCGATGTCCTTGCTGTAGCGGGCCTGCGGCAGGCGCACCATCATTCCGATACCGCCTTGAGGATCCACCCAGCCGCGTCGGCATCGAAGACGCGAGTCAGAAGCGGGCGATAACGAATCGGCGGCGCACCAGGGCGATGTTCTGGCCATGATCGTGGGCGTACCGGTTGAGGCGGTCGGTGATACTGGCCCGCACCGCCTGCGGGGACCGCGACACCGGGCTCACCGGTCGGACACCTTCGCCGGCCGAGCCGAGCGGCCCGGCCGTGCCGTCCGATCGGATCCGGTCGTGCCGGTGTCCTCCGCGACCCGGCGGGCGGGAGCGGCCGCCCCGGCGCCGGAGCTGATATGGCCGGCGGCGGACTGCCCGATCGCAACGGAGAGCGACCGCAGCAGCGCATCCCGCGCCTGCGGCGACTCGGTCATCGCCTTCATCAGGGCGGCGACGTCCAGCTGCCCGGCCTCCGCCGCGGCCACAGTTGGCGCAGTAGTGGTGGTGGTGTTGCGGGCCAGGTCCGCGACCGCCAGCATGGTGGCCGGCACCCCCGCCTGCGCGATCAGCACCTCCAGGAAACCCTGCCCGTCCAGCGCCCGGTGACCATAGTCGAAGGCATGCGGGGCCAGTACCGCAACCACCTCCGCCACCGTGACCAGTCCTCGGGTGAGGGCGTCGCGGACCACCGACGCCAGATGCCCCGCATCCGTGCCGGCGGCGGCCAGATCGGCGATGGTGCGGACCGGGGTGGTCACCGGCAGCCCGTCGACGAGCTGCCAATCCTCCCGCGACAGCGCACCCCGGTGCACGATCACCCCGGGCAGCGCCAGCCGGATCCGCCGGGTCGCGGTCAGCTCCACCACATCGGCGTCCAGATCCCCCACCCCGTGCAGGGCGGCGGCGGTGCGATGCGAAAGCACCCCGGTCGGGACCGGCTGATCCAGCCGCTCCCACACCACCACATCCGGGTCCAGCGCCAGCCACGCCACCCGCTCCCCCAGATGCACATCCTCCGGCATCCGTCCCAGCCGGTACAGCCCATGATGCAGCCGCTCGAGCACCCCCGAATCGACCATCCGCTTGAGCTGCTGCACCGACACCGACGTCACCGCCCGCGCCTGCCGGCTGGTCACCACACCCCCCTGCTCAGCAGCCAGCGCCACCACCTGCGCAGCACGACTATCCGATCTCATGACACAATAATACACACTTTACCGAATGTTCAGGGCACCGTATGTAATTATCGTGCCAGTCTAAGTTGACGATGATGCCGTTCAGCGCGGCAACCAGACTCCGGGCCTGCCAGTACCCGAGGATGCTCAGCGGACGGTCCGCATCGGGCCGTGCCAGCTCCTCTTCTCCCCCGCGTGCGCATGACGAACCAGGACGAACATGCCCACCCTCCGCCACCCCGCCGTTCGGTGCGGTTGCCCGATCGGCACCAGAAGGCGCCAGGCCGCCAGACGGAAGACATCGGCGAACTGGCGTCAGGTGTGATCGTCGTCGACGCGCCGCTCCGGGGGCTGTCGTTCGCAACAGAATTCGCCGCCAGGACACCTTCGTCGTCACCGCATCAGCGAGCGAGCGCCGTCGGTGAGCACGGGCGGTGAGCGCGGGCGCCGGCGAACAACGGAACCCGCCGCCCACGGAAGGCCGGGTGGCAGGCTCCTCACACGGCCCTGCACGGCCGATGGCAGTGACGGGCACCATGTCCGGGTAGTCGGTTCGGTGGCGTGCCGATGCATCGCGGGTCATCACCTCGGGAAACCGGAACACGATCGCATCGATAAGCCGATGCACCTTCTACAGCTCGGCACGCAGCGCAGCGGCCTCGCCGCGCAGCCAGTCGGCGAGCCGGTGGGCCTGGGGCGCCCTCGATCAGGGCATCGACGGTTTCGATCCGCGCCGCGAGGATATCGATCGCCGTGTCCAGTTGGCCAACGGAAGATCCGCGCCTGCTCGCGTCCGAGTCGCCCGCCCTCGCGCCGACGCTCACGCCTCGAGCAACGAGCTTCGTGGTCGCCGCACGCTCGAGAAGCAACGAACGAAATCCCGAATCGGGCATCCCACGAAATGGGCGACCGCTTCCGCCACCGCGGTCCCGACCGCCTCCCGCGACCCGGCCGGGAACTTGTTCAGCAACCGGACGGTGACCTGCGAGATCTGGCGGGCTTTCTCCTCTGCGTTCATACCCCAGAGCCAGCGCTCCCCCGGTCACCACATCAGTCCGTCACCCTGGCCTCTCTGGGCCGGGCATCCTGGGCAGCGAATACTCAACGCTGACCGCGACCGCCGCGTGCGCGCGGCTACCGGCCCCACACCTGGTCTACGCCCACAGGCGCGGAATCACCTCGTGCGGAAAGACTTCGGTTGGCCTCTCGAATCGAGGCACGAAAGCGGGTCCATCAAGGTGCCGGACGCGCGATGATGGAACGGTGAGCGTCGACTCGGTCTCGACCAATTCCGGACACAAGAAGGACCGACAGGTACCTGCCGTGGGGTTGATCGTCCTCGGCGTCGGTCTCGCAGCAGTCGCCGTCCTCGTGTTCGTATTCCTGAAAGTCCAGTCGTGGCATGACCTGACTCCGGGGCAAGCCACACTGTTGGCGGGTATGGGTGCGATCGTCGCGGCCTCACTCGCTGTGTGGGGTGCATGGATAACCCGCCGCGGCGCGGAGGAGAACACGCAGAGGCAGATAGCGGCCGATCGGGAGAACCTGACCTCGCAGATCACGGCGCAATCGGACAACCTGTCGGCCCAACTTCGGGCCCAAGAGACACACCTCAGAACGCAGATCGAAGCCCAATCGGAACAGCTACGCGCAACACATGCGCTCGAAGAAGCGCGTGATCTGCGGACTCGGTACGCCGCGGTCGCCCAACAACTCGCCGAGAAGGCCCTGGTGATCCGCATGGCCGGTGCCTATGCGCTGGCTTCACTCGCCGACGATTGGCATGCATTCGGCAACGATACCGAGCGCCAAGTCTGCATAGATCTGCTGTGCGCCCAACTCCGAGACCTCACCGCGACCGCCGATGACGACCGCAAACTCCGCGCCGCACTGATCAAAGTCATTCATCAGCACACCAAGATCAGCGACGACCGACTACCCGAGAACGGTTGGTCCAGATGCCAATTCGACCTCAGCAGCGCAGACCTACAAGGCATCCAACTACCCCAAACGGTCTTGTTCGACGCGACACTCGACGACTGCAACCTGTCCGGCGCACTACTCATGGGTGTGCAGCTCTCACACGCTCACCTGCGCCGAGCCGACTTGCGGAACGCGATGCTGACCTTCGCCCGCCTACGTCGAGTCGACCTGACAGACGCACAGATCGACGACAGCACGGAGTTGACCGGAATCAAATACGACAACGAGACGACATGGCCCCAGAACTTCACCCCGCCTCCGAGCACATAGCGCTGGTCAAGACCCGCGGCAAGGGCCGGTCCGCGCCGGGACCGCCCGCCACACAGGTGGTGCCATCGAGAAAACGCAAGGGGAGCTGAACCCATCCGCCGGAACGACGGTGGCACGCGAGATGGGTCTCACGACCTCGATCATTGAGCAGGACACAATGTGCGCGCCGCCGGCAAGCCTCCGGCCCTGAGCCGGCCAGGCCGGCCCATGACCGTCGAACGACGATGAACTGCCGCGAGATCACCTGCCCGACCAGTCTCATCACCGGCGTCGCGTGGCCGCACCGCGAGCACCCGGCCACCAGGTCCGCAGGCTCGGCGTGGTCCGGGATACCGACGACGGCGGCGGTGTAGGCGGCCTACACCGCGTCCTACTCCGCCGCAGTGAGGTTCGACGCCGTCACGACACCGAAGTGACGGCGCCGTGCGGGTATTGCTCGGCGATCTCGCTCGTCTCCCGGGCCAGCCAGGTCAGCTCCCCCACCCCATCGTCCGCGGCCGTCATCAGATCCGCCCACTCACACTCCGGGCCCCGGACACACACCAACGCCAACTCGTTCTCGGACAACGTCTGCCACAGCTGCTCCACCGCGGACGACCCCATACCCCCATTCAACCGCAGACCACCGCCGATACCGAGGATCGGCGACGGCCTGTCGCATCTCGGCGCCGCCCCCGACACCACCGTTGCGCCGCTCTATCGACTATTAGCACCCGTACGGCGGATAGGTCCCCACGTCGACGCGGGAGCGGTTCGGTGACGTGTGGGGCGAGTTCGGAGCCTGACCGCTGTGTCGACGATGACACAGGACCCAGGCCTGGACCTCACCGCATTGAGCGGGCCTCCGGGCACCGTCGGCCAAGCCCGGTGCCGCAGCGCAGCCGTCGCGGACTTCGCGGCCCGGATGGACGCGCACCTGGCCGCCCACGATCGGTACGCGGCGTCCTCCGGAATAGACTCCCTCGTCGTCCTCGACCTCGCCCGCCGCGTCGAAACCGATGTGCCGGTGGTGTTCTTCGACTCCGCACCGCCCGGCCCGGTGCACTTGGCTCACGGGTCTGCACTCGCGGACCATCGTCATCAGATACAGAAGCACCCATCAGAGGTGAGGATTCCTCGGCAACCAGCTCAGCGATCCAACGATCGTCGGCCGGTACCCACGCCCGCGGCTCCTCACGAAGCCCCTCCGCGACAGACACCTCACGCCGACGCCCTCCCACACCCGCAGAACCGGAGTCGCTAGCCATACCATTGCCCCTCACTGCCGATCACAGACCCTTCGGATGCCAGCCCCACAATATGCCGATCCACGAGAAGCCCGGTAGCGCCACTCCGAGGAGGGCCGATGCCGGTACAGATGGCAACCTCCACAGACGTCACGACCGCACGAGTACCAGCGGCCACGCCACCGCGGCGATCGCCACCGCATACGTGCGGTGGCACCAGATGGCACGACAGCCCGCGCGGCGCGGCGTCACCGCCGCCGGCGCGAAGAACCGCTCCGCCCGCCACATCACTCCCACCGCGGCGACCATCCCCAACAGATACACCGCACCCACCACCGACACGACTCCCCACCAGAACCCATCCACTCGCCTCCAGCCCTCCCCTCAACGCTCGAATCGCGACACTGCCAACAACCATATCGGCGGCCCGGGGGACGTGAGGTTCCCCCCGAACGGTGGACAAGGGGGTTGCGTGCCTCAGGCGACTTCCACCTGAAGCAACTTCTCGTAGCTGTCGGGACTGTGCATCCCCACCGTAGAGTTCCGTCGAACAGTGTTGTAGAAGACAATCCAGTTGTCAACGCCAGCAACGAGATCAGCCTTCGTTGCATAGACGTGCCGATAGTATTCTTCATGCTTGAAGATCGACCAAAACGATTCGGATGGACTGTTGTCCCAACAAATCCCGGTCGCACCCATCGACCGACGCAACCCGTGCTGCACACACGACGCCGCGGTCAGGTGGGCAGTGTATTCCCCACCCCGGTCCGAATGCAGGATCGTCTCGCGACACCGCCCACCGCGCGTGGCCACGGCTCGATCGATGGCGGTGGTGACCATCTCGGCGCTGATGTGATTAGCAATGCTGTATCCCAACACCTTCCGTGAATGACCGTCCCGGATCGCACACAAGAACATGTCCCCTTCACCGCACGTGAGGTAGGTGATGTCGGTAAACCAGACCGCATCGAGCCGGCCCCGATCGAAGTGCCGCTCGATCAGATCCGGCGGGAACGACGCCTGCGGATCGACCGCCGTGGTCTTGACCTTGAACGTGCGCGGGCTGATGCCCTCCACACCGAGCGAGGCCATGATCTTGGCCACGGTCTTGGCGTTCACCACCTCACCACGCGCCCGCAACTCGGCCGTGACCCGCGGCGACCCGTAGGTACCCTTCGATTCCCGGTGGACCTCGACGATCTTGACTTCGAGGTCGGCGCGACGCTGTTGCCTCGGCGTCAACACCGTGGCAACTCTGCGCTTGACGTACTGGTAGTAGCCCGATGTGGACACCTCCAGCAGTCTCGCCATCCGCAGGATCGAGAACCGTTCACCTTCCGGCGCGGCGGTGCCGGCGGTCTCTTCGATGTTGTCGGGGCCGGCGTACTTGGCCATCAGATCGAACCGGGTCGGTTCTTCTGCATCGCGGCAAAGTACGCCGAAGCTTTTACCAGGAAAGCGTTGTCCTTCTCGAGTTCGCTTACCTGCCTTCGCAATCGGCGTAGCTCGGCGTGTTCGGCCGCGTCCAAAGGCTTCTCTCCGTGGGACTCTGCGGCGGCGATTCTGCGCCGCTCGAGTTTGACCCATTCACCCAACAGACTCTCGTTGAGGCCGAGTTCTCGGGCGACCTCTGCGATGGTGCGACCGGAGTCGATCACCCGGTGGGCAGCCTCGACCTTGTACTCGGTCGTGAACGACCGACGCTTGCGAGGGGGCATACGGACATCCTTCCAGCGGGACCGGTGTCCCGCCAAGTCGGTGTCCACTTTCCGGGGGGAACCTCA
>NZ_JBLWIT010000053.1:0-34101 GCF_048381435.1 Rhodococcus mengyinensis
ACTAGGACATGTCTCCTAATAGTTTGAGCCACTCGACGATGCCGGCGAGCAGGAATCCGGCGCGGTAGGTGAGGGCGAGTTTGTCGTAGCGGGTGGCCACCGCACGCCACTGTTTCGCCTTGTTGAAGGCCCGTTCGACCACGTTGCGCCCCTTGTAGGACTCCGGGTCGAAGTTCGGTGGCCGCCCGCCCGCGCGGCCCTTGTTCACCCGGTTCGCTGCCTGATCGGTCTTCTCCGGGATTACCGCCTTGATGCCTCTGCTGCGCAGCAGTTCCCGGTTGGCCCGTGATGAGTACGCCTTGTCGGCCCGGACCTCGTCGGGGCGCGTGCGGTGCGCTCCGCCGGCGAGCCGCGGGACGCAAATACCCTCCAGCACGTGGGCGAACATCGGACTGTCACCGGCTTGGCCGGGGCCGACCAGCACCGACAGTGGGCGCCCGTGACCGTCGCACGCCAGGTGCGCCTTGCTGGTCAACCCGCCCCTCGACCGGCCGATGCCGTGATCGGCAGGCTCGTCACGCAGGTTCGTGTAATTCGGTAGATCCCCCTGTGTGGCGGGCGGCGTTCGCGCCGTGCTGATGGACACGGACCACCGTGGAATCGACCGATACCGCCCAGTCCAGGTTCCCGCCGGCGTCGGCCATCGCGACCAGGGCTGTCAGCACCCGATCCCAGGTTCCGTCTCCGGCGTAGCGGCGATGCCGCTTCCACACCGTCTTCCAGGGCCCGAAATGCGACGGGAGATCCCGCCAGGGCACCCCGGTCCGCAGTCGATACAGCATCCCCTCGACCACCACACGATTGTTCCGGAACTTCCGCCCCCGGAGCCCATCGGAACTGGGCAAGAGCAGCGCGAGCAACTCCCACTGCTTGTCCGTCAACACCTCAAACCGATCAACAACGTCTGCCACACCGAAGATTCTGCAGCACAACACCACAAATCATTGGGAGACACACCCTAATTCGGTTCCGCCACCCAGTGCCATTCCATTGACCGCTGCAATCGTCGGTTTCGAGATGTGGTGCGAGACGTAGCCGGCGAATCCCCAGGCGGCTCTGTGCCCTTCGGTAGGGACGATGTTCTCTCCGCGTGCGATTGCTTTCAGATCAGCACCGGCGCAGAACGCCTTGTCTCCGGCGCCAGTGAGGACCACGGCGCGGATGTCGTTGTCCTTCTCTGCGGATTCCATGGCGTCACCCACAGCTTGATTGACAGCTGCGTCGACGGCGTTGCGGGCGTCGGGCCTGTTGATCGTAATGATCAGAGTGTGTTGATCCCGATCTAGCGTGACCGGGGCAGAGGTGTGACTGGACAATTTAGCTCCGATTCTGGAGATCGAGCTACACTAGCGCTCGATGAGGCCGATGCTACTTGAGACCGAATCGCTGGGCACCATCTATTCGGACGGTTTCGCCGTTGATGTAGTCGTTTCCGACGACGAATGACACCAGATCGGCGTACTCGGTCGCTCGCCCCATTCTCTTCGGAAACGGAACCGTGCGACCCCAGGTTTCTTCGGCCTGCGCTTCGTCCATTTGAAATGCGGGCGTAAAGAATGTTCCGGGAGCGATGGTCACGACACGGACTCCCACCGCGGACAGGTCCCGCGCCGCGACCAGTCCGAGGCCGACGACGCCACCCTTCGCGGCGCTGTAGTCCGACTGGCCGACTTGGCCTTCGAAGGCAGCAATGCTTGCCGTGTCGACGACGAGCCCGCGGACTCCCGATTCGAGCGGTGGCAACGCGGACATTGCACTAGCTGTTTGGCGTAGAACGTTGAAGGTTCCGGAGAGGTAGATCGCGATGGTTCGGTCGAACAGCTTCTGTGGCATCGGCGAGCCGTCCCTACCTAGAATCCGCTGTTGTGCGACGGGACCGCCGTGAGCATTGACCGCGACGCGGAGTTCGCCGAGTTCGGTTGCGGCCGCGACAGCGGCAGCAACGGAGGCATCGTCGGTCACGTCGGTCCGAACGAACCTAGCGGCACTGCCCAGGTCGGCGGCGAGCTTTTCGCCTTTCTCTTCGGACAGGTCGGCGATGATGACCCGGGCACCGTCACTGACGAGGCGACGGACCGTCGCCTCGCCGAGACCGCCCGCTCCACCAGTCACAATTGCTGATTTTCCTTGAATCTCCATCGTATTGTTCCCTTCGTGGTCAACTGGTCCATCGATGCGATCGAGTGATCAGAGAAGCTCGAAGATGGTCGCATTGGCTTGGCCGCCGCCTTCGCACATCGATTGGAGCCCGTATTTGATTCCGTGGTTTCGCATGTGGTGTATCAGCGTTGTTGCGATGCGTGCTCCCGACCCACCCGCGGGATGCCCGAGTGCGATCGCGCCGCCCAGCGGATTGAGCTTGTTCTGATCGGCGTCGAAGTCGCTCGCCCACGCGAGCGGTACCGGGGCGAACGCCTCATTGATCTCAAAGGCGCCGATGTCCGAGAGCGAGAGTCCGCTTGTCTTGAGCGCCTTCTTGGTGGCGGGAATCGGCCCGGTCAGCATAATCATCGGATCGGATCCGGTCACAACGGCAGTGTGAACCCTGGCGAGTGGTGTGAGGCCATGCTGTCGGGCGTTCTCGCTCGTGGTAACCATCAATGCTGCTGCACCGTCGGAGATCTGTGACGAATTGCCCGCGTGGATGACTCCGTCCTCGGTGAAGGCGGGTCGGAGGGTGGCCAGTGCCTCCGCGGTACCGCCGCGTCGGATTCCTTCGTCGCGGGCGACGACACCGGTCGGGGTATGGACCGGAACAATTTGCTCATCGAAGGCGCCCTCGTCCTGAGCGACGGCAGCGCGGGCGTGCGACCGAAGTGCGTACTCGTCGAGCTGGTTGCGGGACAGATTCCAGAGGTTCGCAACTGTTTCGGCACCCACACCCTGATTGGCGGTGGCACCGTACCGGCTCTGCCATCCGTCACCCGAGAACGGGTCGCCACCGAGCGTGAATGCCAGTCCCATCGTCACCCGTGACATCGATTCGACACCGCCAGCTACCGCGAACTCGTAGTGCCCCGCGATTACACCCGCAGCGGCGAAGTGAATTGCCTGTTGAGACGAGCCGCACTGCCGGTCGATTGTCACACCGGGTACATGCTCTGGCCACCCGGCGGAAAGGATTGCGGTTCGGGCGACGTCACCGGTCTGTTCTCCAACCTGACCGACGCAGCCCCACACGACATCGTCGATGATAGCGGTATCGAGGCCGGTTCGCTCGGCGAGCGCAGTGAGGACCACCGCGCTGAGGTCGGCTGGATGTGTGTCGGCGAGCCCTCCTTTCCTTTTCCCGACCGGGCTTCGTAGGGCTTCGACGACAACGGCGTCACGCATGTGAGACCTCCATATTGATGGCCGGGGGATTAGGAATTTAGTTCGGTTCCGACGATCGAGACGAACGACACGCACTCACCGGGTCCACCGCCGAGGTTGTGGGTCAGCCCCAGCTTCTTTCCCTCAACGAGAGTGCCGATGCGGCGGTCCTCCGGGGCCTCGCCACGCAATTGCAGCCAGCACTCGAACAACATTCGCAGACCGCTCGCACCCACGGGGTGCCCGAATGCCTTCAGACCGCCGTCGGGATTGACTGGAAGCTCTCCGTCGAGATCGAAGGTGCCGGAAAGTACCGCCTTCCAGGCAGTTCCGCGGTCAACGAAGCCGAGATCTTCCATCAGCACGAGTTCAGTGACTGTAAAACAGTCGTGAACCTCCGCCATCGCGATCTCGGTACGCGGATCGACCACACTCGCTTCGGCATAGGCGTTGCGCGCCGAAGCGACTACCTCGGGAAACGAGGTGAAGTCGTATCCGGGGTCGACGTTGCCGTCAGCGGCACCCGACACCAGAGACAACGCTTTTACGTAGAGGGGATTGTCGGTATACCGATGCGCGTCCTTCGCCGGGACCACGATAGCCGCCGACGCACCGTCCGACACACCCGAACAATCGAAGATCCCGAGTTGTCCCGCAACCAAGGGCGAACGGGAAATGGTCTCGAGCGACACCTCCTTGCGGAACTGCGCGCGCGGATTGGAGGCCCCGTTGCGGTGATTCTTCCATGCGATCCTGGTCAGGACAGTCTTGAGTTCGTCACTGTCCACACCGTACTTCTCGGCATAGGCTGGACCGAGTAGGCTGAAATTTGCTGGTGCAGTGGTTGTTCCGAGGGTTCCGCCTGTGGCGTCGGACGGAATCGAATGTCTGAGTAATCCTGAATAGCCCGAGTCCTTGAGCTTTTCTACTCCGACCGCCATAGCCATGTCGTAGGCGCCACTTGCTACGGCGTAACACGCATTGCGCAGTGCCTCCGATCCGGTCGTGCACATATTCTCGACGCGGGTTACTGGTTTTCCACGTAGCCGCAATGGTCTGCTCAGGCTCAGCCCTGAAACCCCGGACAGGTAGGTTCCCAGCCAGAAGGCATCAACGTCCTCCAGTGCTACGCCGGCGCTAGCGGTCGTCGAACTTACGGCGTCGAGAATCAAGTCGTCGGCCGAGCGGTCCCAATGCTCACCGAATGTGGTGCACCCCATGCCGATGATGGCAACTTGATCACAAATTCCATGCGAAGCCATATCAGCTCTCCTTGGTCTGGCGGCGGGCCGGCCGGGCTTTCCAGAAATAGTTGTGAACACCGTGGGAGGTCATGAGCCGACGGAACGTCATCTCGACGGCGGCTCCTATCGTCGGGGATTCGCTGCTGTCCGTCAGTTCGCAGCGGAAGCGGCCACCGCCGTGAAAGTCCACTACAACGGCAACCATTGGAGGGCTGGGGGTATAGGCCAACCGGTCTACGGTGAAGGTGGCCACGCGGGCCGGAACGTCTGCCATCGGCTGTAGGGTCGCATCGTCGATGGCGCCACAGCCATAGCAGACGCGGACCGGCGGCAGGCTGACGGTCTGACACCGATCACAACGCGACCCATGGAAGCTGTACTTCCACTTCTCCGATCGGTGGGTCGGCGGCGCTGCCGGTGCCTCCGGCTCCGGCCGTCGGGGCGGCTCACGGCGCAGAGTTCCTTTCCATGACAGGTAGGTGGCGTAACTCAGCGAGTCGTCACCGGCCGCAATCTGTTCGGCGACCGTCAGCGTCGAGGCCAGCTGATTTGCGAGGTGTTCGGTCGTGCGCAGAATCAGGGTGGAAGCGCCATCGGCAAGCAGAACCAGCGCGATCGTTTGTCCCGGAGTTGCGCGGTCGAGTACGTCAGCGAGCAGGACGCCGGGCTGGGCAGTTCCAGGGTTGCCGATCGACGTGGTGAGATCTGGTGCGATGGCATCGGGACCGGCGCCGCTCGATGCGGCGAACTGCCGGACCGCTTTCGGGGACAGTCCGCACACGACAAGGTGGTCGACCTGGTCAGCGCCGATTTCTGCCTGGTCGAGAGCTGCCGAGAAGGAATCGGTTGCGAGGGGCGCGTACACATGTTCGCCGAAGCGCTCTTCCCATACCCGCGACGTAGTGTCGCTGGGCAGCCGCCAGCGGTCGAGGAATTCATCGGTTATCGAGGCGTGCGCAATGAGCTCGGCAATGACCGGGGCATCAGCGGTTCCTGCCCCGAACAAGAGTGCTGCCGCCGCATCACCGCCCTGCCGTTCGTCGGCCCCTCCGGGCAACCCGGTTCTTACGTCCGAGAGAAGCGCGAGAGCAGGTTCCGTCGACTCGGCAGCGGCGAGAACAGCGCCGATGGACGATCGAGGTGCCCCACCGAGGTCGACTGCCAGCGCCCTCGCGGGAAGACTGAGTGCTGCGTGGATTACAGCAGCATTTGTCTTGTCGAGATACGGAGGATTGGCGGTGGCGAAGTACACGCGCCCCGGCGCGACGGTCCCGGGGAGACCGCGCAAGGCGATGCGGGCGGCCTCGACGGCCATGGACGTCGTGTCTTCGTCGTAGGCGGCGACCGAACGAGACCCGGGCCCGCCGGGCCCGCCTAGGACCGACCCGATTTCTTTTACGCGCAGGCGATAATGCGGTATGTACGCACCGTATGCAATGAGGCCGCTCACGTGGCTCCTTTGTGGTGTATCAGATTTTGATTAGAATCTAATCTAAATCTTGTTAGGTAGCAATGACGGACGCAGCTGTCCGTGGTGAGGCGGCGGCGGTTTCGCGGCTGACGCCGTCCTGTCACTGGAATCACAGCGGCAAAAGCACGAGAGAGCGGTGCTTGAGTGTCACTCGGATCCTGGTTACGCGATAAGGGAACCAAGATTCGAACGCGAGGTAGGGGGGTGCCGGCTTGAAGCGCGGGCCCGGCCCTGTCCCATGATTTGAATCTGGATTCGATCACGGTGTGCGGGGCTAGTGTGTCGGTCCTGAAATGATCGATGTAATTACCTATGGTAGTAGGGTGACGGATTCAGGGCGTGGTGCCGAGCTTGCGTTGACCGATGACGAGCGTGATCAGCTTCTGGCGTGGTCTGGGGGATCGTCGAGGTTGGCGGTGCGGGCACGGATCGTGCTGGCGTGTGCCGAGCCCGGGGTGGTGTACGACCGGGTTGCCGCTGATCTGGGCGTGACG
The DNA here is from genome assembly GCF_048381435.1 of Rhodococcus mengyinensis. Lineage (NCBI taxonomy): Bacteria > Bacillati > Actinomycetota > Actinomycetes > Mycobacteriales > Nocardiaceae > Rhodococcus > Rhodococcus mengyinensis. The sequence goes on from NZ_JBLWIT010000053.1 coordinate 6,522, forward strand.
ACGATGACGGTCAGTAAGTGGCGCACACGGTTTGCGCAATCGCGGGTCGGCGGATTGCGTGACGAGCAGCGTCCGGGACGACCGAAGTCGGATCTGGTGTTGACCGAGGGCGAGCGGGAGCAGTTGACCCGTTGGTCGCGGCGAGCGAAGACCTCGCAGGCGTTGGCATTGCGGTCGAAGATTGTGCTTGCGTGCGCAGCGGGTGCGTCGAACAAGGAGGTCGCCGAGGATCTGCGGATCACGGCCGGCACCGTGGCTCGGTGGCGGCGCCGGTTCGTCGCCAATCGGCTCGAGGGCCTGGTCGACGAGCCCCGCCCCGGTCGGCCGCCATCGATCCTGCTCGACCAGGTCGAGGACGTGGTGATCGCAACGCTGGAACAGACGCCACCGAATGCGACGCACTGGTCGCGGACGTCGATGGCGAAACGAACCGGGCTGTCGCGCACGACGATCGGCCGAATCTGGGGCAAGTTCGACTTGAAACCGCATCTCGTGGACGGGTTCAAACTGTCGAGTGACCCGCAGTTCGTGGACAAGGTCGTCGATGTCGTCGGCCTCTACCACCACCCGCCGGAGAAGGCGGTGGTGCTGTGCGTGGACGAGAAATCCGGTATGCAGGCGCTGGATCGATCCCAGCCGGTGCTGCCGATGATGCCCGGCATGCCCGAACGCCGCAGCCACGACTACACCCGCCACGGCATCACCAGTCTCTTCGCCGCCTTCAACATCGCCGACGGCACCGTGATCTCCGAGATCCACCGGCGACATCGCGCGGTGGAATTCAAGAAGTTCCTGATCGCCATCGACAAGGCCGTCCCAGCCGAACTGGACATCCATCTGGTCTGCGACAACCTCGCCACCCACAAAACCCCCGCCATCCGCGCCTGGCTCCAGCGACACCCCCGATTCCACCTGCATTTCACCCCGACCGGATCCTCCTGGATCAACCAGGTGGAGCGATGGTTCGGGCTTCTCACGGACCAGCTGATCCGCCGCAGCGTCCACAAAAGTGTTGCGGCACTGGAAAAAGACGTCCGCACCTGGATCGGCCAACAAGATTTCCGATGCCCTGTGGACTGTGATCGAACCCGTCCTCCCTTCTCTGACGGGACGGAGTGGACGTCCGTGGAACGATCAACGGTTGACCCTGGAGGGAATCGCCTGGCGATTCCGCACCGGGTCACCGTGGCGCGACCTGCCCGAACACTTCGGTGCATGGCAGTCGATCTGGGAACGGCATCGCCGCTGGTCCGACGACGGCACCTATATCCGGATGTTCGCCGCCGTACGGGCGGCGGCCCCCGAACGAGAAGAACAGCTCGAACGTCTACTGTCGATCGACTCGACCATCGTCCGCGCCCACCAGCACTCCGCCGGCGCCCTGACCGATGCGCACACAGGGGGCTCGGTCGAATGACAAGAATCTGGCCAACGAACCCGCCGACCACGCACTCGGCCGCTCCCGCGGCGGTTTGAGCACCAAGATCCACGCTCTCACCGACACGTTCTGTTGCCCGTTGACGCTGCTGCTCTCGCCGGGACAGGCGGGCGACAACCCCTACCTGGCACCGCTGCTCGACGCGCACCGCGCCCACGACACCGAAGCGTTCCGGCTGCTGGCCGACAAGGCGTACTCGCACCCGAGTACCCGCGAGAACCTGCGGGAACGCAGAATCTCGCACACCATCCCCGAACGCCGCGACCAGATCCGTCGACGCAAGGAGAAGGGATCGGCCGGGGGTCGACCACCGGCATTCGACAAGGACCGCTACCGCGAACGCAACACCGTCGAGCGTGGTTTCGGGCGCCTCAAGCAGTGGCGTGGCATCGCCACCCGCTACGACAAGTACGCCACCACCTACCTCGGTGGCGTACTCCTCGCTGCGCTCGTCATTCACCACCGCGTCCGCAATTAGCAGACACTCTCTAGCCGCGGGCTAGCCGGCGCCTCTCTGGTCAAGTGGGGACGCATTCCGGCGGAAGTGGCCTGTGGTGGTTCGAGAACCGACTTCGCTGAGCGCCGATGCGGGGAGTCGGTCGGCCGCGCAGAACGTGAGAGTCGTCCTCGAGTATCCTTCCGGGCTCGCCACCACGGAATGTCTGGCGTCACGACCGCGAGAGAGCTTGGTGCCCGAGCGTGGCCGCTGCCCGCGTCGACGCCCGGACCGCGACGCCGGAGAACACCTCGATCAGGGCCGGTATAGGAGGCGAACGGGCACGAACTCGGGATCAAACAGGAATTCAACAAACCCGTCGCCCCTGGTGGAAAGCGGACAGTCGAACGACTCAACCGGACTTGCATACCACGTCGCCACGGCATAATCGGAGGCCTGGCGCCGCGCCGCCGAACGGTTTCCAATGCTCACCGGCAACCCGCCAAGAAATGGGCCGGCCGTCATCGAAAAGGTGGGCGATGAGGCGATGCGGGACCGCTCGTTCCGTCCACACCACAGCCCGCACCGCGCCGCACCGCGTCGCGAACTGAACGGCGGATCGTCTGACTGCGATTCACCCGCCGCTGGGCCGGTCGGCTACTACCTGCATCTGGCCCGATCCACCGTCGAAGCGGCCTTGCGCCGATATCGGATAAGAACAACCGACACACAAGCCGGGCGTAGCGGTGTTTGGCGTTCTCGCAGACCAATGGGAGCGCTTCAATCGCACCTTGGCCGCCGCCGAGTGGGCGTACGCCGAGACGTATCTGTTCCGAGGGGATCCTCTCGGCGACCTACCAGTCCTGGCTCTATCACTACAATCACCACCGACCCAAACCGGAATCGGCGGCAAGTCGCGTCGGCATTCCAACGTCCCCAGGAATAGCATCTAGCTCCAGGATCAACCATCACTCCAGGCGGCAAGTGCGCTCGCCGGCCGGATCAGCGCGCCCTGCCCTGGATGAACCAATTACCTACCGAAGGCTCGCTGGACCAACCCCCTTACGCAGTAGCTGCTCTGATCTTGGCGGACGTCAGTTCACCTGCGATGCCGTCGAAGACAAGTGTCGAAAACTGGATCGCGAGTTGTTCAGGGTTCAGGTCTCCATCAGCGCTGTACCACTCGACTGTCCAGTTGAGAGCGCCTGTCATCAACATGGTGACAACCATGGGGTCGAGGTCGTCGCGGACCTCGCCTGCGGTGATCGCCTCGTTCAGGAGTCCACGCCAGTAGTCCAGGTAGGCCCGCTGGTTAGCGACGGTCTGTTCACGCACCACGTCGGAGATCTGTCCGAGGATTCGGACTAGCGCTGACGTGTACATGCTGCTCCGAAGTACCGAGAGTAGGTGGGCGGTAAGGACTGTGGAGAACCTTTCGAGCGCTGAAGCGGTCGCTGGCAGCGCATTGACACTCGTGCGGGCAAGATCGTCGGTCCGTTTCCAGGCGGCGAGTAGCAATTCGCGGACGAGGTGCTCACGGGAGTCGAAGTAGTAGTACATGCTCCCGGTCTGAATGCCCGCCGCCGCCGCGACATCCGCCAGGCGTGTCCCGGCATAGCCATTCTGGCGGAACACTTTTGCCGCACCGTCCAGTATCCGTTTCGCACCGTCTGCCATGTCGTCCTGGCGCTCCGCGCTCAGGAGTACGGTCGACTCCGCGGATTTGACGGCCTCTAGTTCGCCGTCCAATGGCCGGAGTCCGCTCGATTTCGTGATGGCGAGACCTTCCAGGAACAAGGACTCGAATTGCTGCTTGAACGCTGCTGCAGACAGGCCGTCTCGGCGCGGTCGAAACCAGTCGGGGACGGAGTTCATCGCGCCGAGCAGGAGCATGCGCAGTACTGAACTGTCGAGGTCGGTCCGGATTTCGCCCGACTCGTGAGCGTCGTTGACCAGTCCGCGCCAGAATAGGCCGTACTCGCGTTGCTCATGGAGACGACGCTTACGGATCTCCTCGGGCACCTGTCCGATGATCCTAATCGTCGCTGCCGTGTAGTCGCCGCTCTCGAGCGTGGAGTCCAGATGAGCGTCGATCGCTTCCCGTAGGCGATCGAGGCAAGAAGCGTCATCGGAGAGGGCCGCGACGCGACGTCTGACGTAGCCACTCGTGCGTTCTTGGCCGACTCTGAGGACCTCCTCGACCAGTTCTTCACGTGAGGGGAAGTGGTAGTACAGACTCCCGGCCTGTGTGTCTGCTGCGGCGGCCACGTCGGACAATCGCGTACCCGCGTACCCCTTTGTGCGGAAGGTGTGTGCTGCAGAGTCTAGGATCCGTGCCCGCGTGGCCATGGCCTTCTTGCCTGGCCGGGTTCGTCCACCACTCATGATTCCCTCCCCATCGCTCTCTTGATGCTGTGGCGACGGACTCCGCGCCTCGCATTGAATCTGTATTGGATTCGACCAGCATACCGACTCCGTTGAGTAAGTGTGCGTCACCTGACCAGGCGGACTGTCATGTGGTGCGGCATGTGTACATGCCGACAGTCCATGTAAACCACGGTAGCGGGCCCATGCTGCGAGGTCGTCGGATCCGGGTCGCCGAGCCTCGCATTCGAAGCCTTGACCCTGCAGCGGTTCGTCATTAGATTAGAGCCTAATCTGGATTAGGTTAGAATTCTTCTATCGTCCGTCCCTTCCCTCAGTTGAGGAGCTCTGGAGAAAAGTATGATCAGGCTCTTGGAGGGCATACGTGTCCTCGAATGCGCATTGCTTCCCACTGGCGACCAGACGAGCCGGTTGCTCGGCGATCTGGGAGCAGACGTAATCAAGATAGAACGACCCGGTACGGGCGATTACCTGCGCGAACTGGGAGATCGCATCACGCCGCAGAACAGCGTCTTCCATCTGTTGTGTAACCGCAATAAGCGCAGCGTCGAGCTCGACCTCCGTAGTGACGAGGGTCGAAAGATCTTCTTCGAACTGCTTCGGACCGCTGACGTCTTCGTCGATGGATTTGCCGGCGATGCGTGTGACAAGCTCGGTATCGGGTACGCGGAGCAAAGGGCCGCCAAGCCGGACATTATCTACACCCAAGCAAGCGGTTTCGGTGCGCGCGGTGACTACAGCCAGATTCCCGTGCACGGCTACATGATGGGTGCTGTCGCCGGGCAATCGCAGTACGATGTGTCCGACGAAGGTATGGTGACCGAGGTTGTGGCGCCTGAGGGCGTGTATTTCTCCGGCTCGATCGACGGTCCGCTTTCTACCGCACTCTACGCGGCACTGACCACAGTCGCGGCAGTGCGTCACCGAGACAAAACCGGTGAGGGCGCATATATCGACGCGGCCGGAGCCGATGCGGTGCTCGCAAACCAGAGCCTGGATGCAGTCATGGCGTGGAACTACGACCAGATTACCGACCGCCGGAATCCGCCCCCGCCCGTCGGCCTCGACCCGCGGAGGCGACCGAAGTACACGTACTACCAGACCAAGGACGGTAAGGCGGTTCTGCTGGCCGCGATCGAGCACAAGTTCTGGGACAATTTCTGCTCCGCGGTCGGACGCCAAGATCTGACCGATGTCAAGAACACCACCTTCGCAGTCGACTTCGCCGACGGTGGCCGAGCGGATCTGTTCGACGAGCTCGCGCCGATCTTCCGCTCCAAGACAGTTGCCGAGTGGATGGACATCGCGCGCGAGCACGACATTCCGCTGTGCCCGGCCAACTCCAAGAACGACACGTTGGCCGATCCGCATCTGCGAGCTCGCGAGATTGTGCACGAGTCGGTCCATCCGGTGGCCGGACCGTACCGGAGTACCGGATGGCCGGCGCCGGTCTCGGGTCAGCCCTTCGACATCGGACAGCCGGCGCCAGCCCTCGGTGAGCACACCGACAGTGTGCTGGAGCAGCTCGGCTACAGCGAAGAGGACATCAGTGCACTGCGTAAGCGCGGAGTGATCTGATGACCGGCTCGAGTAGCTCCACCTGGGCGGCTCGCTGATGAAACGTACAATTTTCGATGCCGAGCACGAGATGTTCCGCGAAAGCTTCCGCCAATTCCTGGACAAAGAGGTGGTGCCTTACCACCTGCAGTGGGAACGCGACGGCATAGTCCCTCGTGAACTGTTTTACGCGGCAGGAAAGCTCGGATTCCTCGGGATGGACGTGCCGACACAGTACGGCGGCGGCGGGGAACCGGACTTCCGCTACAACTACGTGATCCACGAGGAAGTGCAGGCCGCGGGGGTGAACGCCTCCGGCCTAGGCATGTCACTACACAATGACACAGGGATCGCCTATCTGCTGCACTGCGCAAACGAGGAGCAGCGCGAGCGGTGGCTGCCTGGGGTCGTGACCGGCGACCTGATCACCGCGATCGCAATGACCGAGCCAGGGACCGGATCGGATCTGGGCGCGGTGCGAGCGACTGCGATTCGCGACGGCGAGCACTACGTCCTCAACGGATCGAAGACGTTCATCACCAACGGAATCAACGCCGACATTGTCATTGTTGTCGCGAAAACGGATCCGTCCAAGCGAACCGGTGGTTTGAGCCTCATCGTCGTCGAGCGTTCTCAGGTCGGCTTCACCCGCGGCCGCCGGCTCGAGAAGATCGGAATGCATGCGCAGGATACTGCAGAACTCTTCTTCGAGAACGCCCGTGTTCCGGCTGCGAACCTTCTCGGCGAGGAGGGAGCCGGGTTCCACTATCTGACCCAGAATCTACCGCAGGAGCGCTTGGCGATCGCGACAATCAGCGTTGCCGCAGCACGTGCAGCTCTCGAGTTGACTCTCGAATATACGAAGGAACGCACGGCATTCGGACAGAAGGTCGGGTCATTCCAGAACAGCAGATTCTCGCTCGCCGAGATGCATTCCGAGATCCTCATCGCGACGACGTTCGTGGACGAGTGCGTGCTGGCTCACAATGCAGGCGAACTCAGTGCCGAGGAGGCTGCTGTTGCAAAGTGGTGGTGTAGCGATCTGCAAAACCGTGTCGTAGACAGATGCCTGCAGCTGCACGGTGGATATGGATATATGAGCGAGTACCCGATCGCGCGGGCTTTCGTCGACGCCCGAGTGCAGCGTATCTATGGCGGTACGAACGAGATTATGAAAGAGATCATCGGTCGATCCCTCGGGGTGTGACGTTGATGGATGCGGGCACATCGGCGATTCGAAGCCGTTGAGAGAGTGGAGACGAACATGGTGATGCACACCCCGACCCAGGTTCCGGCAGCGGGTCTGCCGAACGCGGTCACTATCTACGAAGTTGGCCCCAGAGACGGGTTGCAAAACGAAAAGGAGACGATCCCGACATCGGTCAAGATCGAGTTCATCGAGCGGCTCGCCGGAGCGGGCCTGAACACGATTGAAGCCGCTGGGTTCGTACACCCGGGGCGGGTCCCACAACTGGCCGATGCCGAGGCCGTCCTCGACGGTCTCGACTTGGGTTCGGATCTGCGGTACCCCGTCCTCGTACCCACCGTCAGCGGGCTGAAACGTGCACTCGGACGGGGAGTGGGTGATATCGCGATCTTCGGTAGCGCCACCGAGACCTTCTCTCAGCGCAACCTCGGCCGCAGCATCGATGAGTCGATCGAAATGTTCGCACCAGTAGTTGCGATGGCGCGGGAGGAGGGTGTCCGTGTTCGTGGCTACGTCTCAATGTGCTGCGGAGACCCGTGGGAAGGCGAGGTGCCGATCGACAATGTGGTCGCTCTCGCCGGTCGGATGATGGCACTCGGCTGCACTCAACTGTCACTCGGCGACACCATCGGAGTAGGTACGCCGGGGCAGGTTACCGAGCTGATTGGTGCGTTGGTCGACTCGGGAATCGGCATCGAGGCCATCGCCGTGCACTTCCATGACACATACGGGCAGGCATTGGCAAATGTGCTGGCGGCCCTCCACTGTGGAGTTCGCACGATCGACAGCTCGGCCGGTGGACTCGGGGGGTGCCCTTTCGCGGAGAGTTCAGCAGGAAACCTCGCGACGGAGGACCTCGTGTGGATGCTGCACGGTCTGGGTATCGAGACCGGTGTAGATCTTCACGCGCTAGTCTCGACGAGCCTGTGGATGGCTGAACACCTCGGCCGCCCCAGTGTCTCACGCACAGTTCAAGCACTCGCAGGCTACTCGTGTCCACCCCTGGGACAGGACGATGCCGGTGTAAGCCTCCTCGAGGTGCAGCGATGACCGATCTCGACGGATCTGTGGACACTCTGCGGGTCGAACTGCAGCAGTGGGTAGCGAAGAATGCGCCAAAGGGGCTGCGGGAGTTGATCGATTGGAGACTCCGAGCTGACCTCCCCGGGTCGGTGGGCAGTCTGCAGGGCGAGGAGGAACTCGCTCGAGCACAGGAAGACCCACTGTTCAAAGAGTGGGAACAGCGCTGTCTGGAAGCTCGTCTGGTTTGTCCGGCGTGGCCGGAGGAGTACGGCGGTCGTGGTTGGAAAGCGCCGCAGATGACCGCGTTGGACGAGGTCTTTTACCAGGCGGGATTACCTCGGGTCGATCGGGTTCAGGGCGAGTCGATGGTTGGACCATCGATCATCCTGCACGGAACGGACGAGCAGAAGGACTACTACCTGCCTCGGATCATCTCCGGCGAGCACCGATACTGCCAGGGTTTCTCCGAGCCGGGTTCGGGATCGGACCTTGCGTCGGCAAAGACCCGCGGCGTAGTGAATGACGACTCTGTGACGATCACCGGCCAGAAGGTATGGACCTCTCGTTTCGCCATCGCCAATATGATCTTCGTCCTGTGCAGGACAGATCCCAGCGCGACGAAGCACCGAGGGCTGTCCTACGTGATCACAGAATTCACACCCGGATCGAACGGCATCGAAGTCCGCCCCATTCGCCAGATCACCGGTGCCGAGGAGTTCGCCGAAGTTTTCTTCGACGGGACAGTGGCGCCGCTCTCGGGCGTAATCGGCGGATTAGGCAAGGGCTGGCAAGTCGTGCAATCCACCCTCGGATTCGAGCGGGCGGCCGCTGGGCGCGCGACGACGATGCTGCTCCAGGCGCGCGAGCGGGAACTCGAGCAGTTGGTGCAACTCGCGCGGAGCAACGGTAGGCACAAAGACCCAACGGTGCGTCGAGAACTCGCGTGGGCGAAAACACAGGTGACGATCTTGCGCAGCAGCTGGATGCGGACTGTCGCAGAAGTCGCCGCCGGAAGAGATCCGGGTCGGCAGATGTCGACCTGGAAGCTCGGATGGAGCGAATATCACCTCCGTCTAGGCGCGATCGCTCTTGAGATCGCAGGCACTGCAGCCCTCGTTCGACCGGACGACCCCGGCTATGCCGTCGACGCCTGGCAGGACGTCTTCTTGGCCGCGCACTCAGGGACGATCTATGCAGGTACGAGTGAAGTCCAGCGCAACATCATCGGTGAAAATACACTTGGGCTTCCGCGTGAGCCTCGAGTGCAGGACGGGGCGCGGAGCTGATGTCTGCGGAGAATGAGCGAAGCGAAGCGAAGACAGTCGTAACCGATCAGTCCGAGGGCGGATTCAGCTTTCCCGTTGAGGCCGGCCACATCATGATGTTCGCTCGTGCCTTGGGTGATGACAACCCTGTCTATTACGACGAGGGCGACGAGGAGACTCGCCGTCGTGGCGGAATCACGGCACCACCGACATTTGTTGCGGCAGCAGCACAATTCGACCCGGACTGGCCCTATCGTCCTCGGGTGGGGGTGGAGTGGAACGGCTCGGGGCGAGGCCCGGGGACGGCACCGGTGTCTTCGGGTGGGGGAACAAGTCTTCATGCCGAGCAGCACTATGAATATCATGTGCCGCTCCGCCCCGGCGATGTGCTGCGTGTCGATCGGGAGTTGGGTGACTCGTGGGAGAAGGAAAGCCGGCGTGGGGGAAAGTTGAGGTTCTCCGAGGAGGTCACCCGCTTCGTGAACCAGCGTGGCGAGCTCGCCGTCACGGCGCGCCGGGTTCGCGTTGTTACCGAGCGCACCGTTGAGGAGTGAGGACCAGCATGTCCACGAAAATTTCTGAGCTGTCCGTGGGTGACACGAGAGAATTGGTTGTCGTAGAAGATCTTTCGAGAACCCAGATTGTGATGTATGCCGGCGCGTCGGGAGACTACAACCCGCTGCACAGCGATGAGGTCTACGCCGTCGAGGTTGCAGGGTATCCCTCGGTGATCGCCCATGGTCAGCTGACCATGGGACTTGCCGCGAAGCTCTTCACCGATTGGATTGTCGATGGCGAGTTGACCGGATTCGGTGTGCGTTTCCAGCGTCAGGTGTGGCCCGGCGACACGCTGACAGCTACTGCCACGATCACGGTAGTCAACGACGACGAGGGTTGCAGGGTGGTCGAGCTCGACCTGGCAACTGTCAACCAGGCCGGGCAGCCCGTAGTCACGGGATATGCCCGGTTACGCGAGTGCAACTGATAACGGCGGATACGCCGAGGTGGAGGAATAGAGTGGACGACCTTGGAAAGATCGGATCCGGAGAGCGGACGGTACTCGTCGCCGGTGGTAGCGGTGGAATCGGATCTGCCATCTGTCGCGCGCTGGCCCGGGATGGCTACGACGTTGCATTGACCTACCGCCGAAACGCGGAGGCCGCTGAGCGCACGGCAGAATCGGTGCGAGAGCAGGGAACCAAGGCGTGGGTGCATCAGCTCGATCTGACTGACGCGCCGAGTACCCGCGCCTTGGTGCGCGGCTTGCCACGACTCGACGCGGTGGTGTACGCGGCAGGCCCGCAAATACCCATGCGCTACACCGCCCAGATCGAGCCCGAGTTGTTTGCGGAACAGCTACAGCGGGATGCTGCGGCGTGCTTCAATCTTCTGCATCCAGCGATCGAACCCCTGCGAGCGAGCCGAGGCTCGGTAGTATGCCTGGTCACGACCGCATTGCTTCGCTACGCTACCCGGGATCTGTTGTCCGCAGCTCCCAAGGGTGCCGTAGAGCAGGTGGTGCGCGCGATCGCCGCCGAGGAGGGCAAGTACGGGGTTCGAGCGAATTGTGTCGGTGTCGGTGTCATTCAGGCCGGCCTCTTGGAAGACCTTATCGAGAGCGGCGAATACGACAAACGAGCACTCGAAGCGGCGACTCGTGCGACTCCGCTTCGGCGATTCGGATCGCCGGAAGAGCTGGCCGACGTGGTGGCATTCCTTGCGGGACCCCAATCCTCCTACGTCACGGGACAGACCATACGGGTCGACGGCGGATACTCCGTCTGAACAAGCGGTTCGGCGTGATGCGGGACCGACGAGGTTCCATGCATGCTCGGACGAAAGTAGTGTCGGGCCGCCACCTCGAGCGCGGGAGTTTGTTTCGCCCCTGGGGGAACGACCTTCCTTGCGACATGGTCGCTCATGTGGCGCCCGAGAGATTGTTACCCCCATTCTATCTCGCAATGCTTCTCGGGCTCGCGTTCCGCACAACATTGATTGTGCGGACGCGTGGCTCTTCGCTTGGCTGTCCGGCGTCGGTGATTGGGCAAAACTGCGCGCGCCAGTGCGGCTCAATTCCAACTGACGGGGGCCAATAGCGGTCGCCGCCGCGGCAGCGAGTCATTGTGTTCGATCGCACGCGGGGATGGGATCTAACCATCCCCAGGGATGTGGGGTCCATGAAGCACATCCCCGGCATGAAAACCACTCCGGCGCTGTGTGATACACAATCACTGAGGAGCCCCAATCGGTGGAGGAACAGACTCAGAGACCGATTCCCGCGGCGATCAGATCCTGCTGGTATCCGATGCCACCGAAGAGTGCTTCGGAGCTCTTTGCACGCTTGAGGTAGAGGTGAGCGTCGTGCTCCCAGGTGAAACCCACGCCGCCGTGAATCTGGATGTTTTCACTCGCAGCACGGGAGAAGACCTCGGAACAGTGGGCGCGAGCCAGGGCTGATGCCATCGGCAGCTCGTCATCCGCGGCGGCGGCGGACAAGGCGTAATACGCTGCGGACCGTGCGGATTCGACCCCGAGCAGCATGTCGGCGCACCTGTGCTTGATCGCTTGGAAGCTGCCGATCGGTCGTCCGAACTGCATCCGCATCTTGGCGTACTCCACCGACATGTCAAGGCAGCGAGCCGCTCCACCGAGCTGTTCGCAGGCGAGACACACGGCGGCGAGTTTGAGTGTGTGTTCCAGAGCTGACCACCCACTTCCGATCTCGCCAAGTAGTTGGGCAGGGGTTCCATCGAACTCCACCGTCGCCAATTTGCGGGTCTGATCGAGTGTCGGCAGTACGCGTCGCGTCATGCCGGGCGCGTCGTCGCATTGCACGACGAAGAGAGATACTGCGTCGGTTCCGATGCTGCCCGGTGTACGCGCCGAGACGATGATTGTGTGCGCAGTGTGGCCATCCACGACCAGGGTCTTGAGCCCCTGCAATCGGTAGTGAAGGCCGTCTGGGGTGGCTTCCGTGGTGACCACGCCGGGCCGCCAGGTGTCGGTGGTCTCAGTGAATGCAAGTGCGCCGCGGACCTGGCCGCCTGCGATACCGGGAAGCAGTAGCTTGCGCTGTTCGTCCGTGCCGCAGGCGAGTATCGCATTAGCGGCCAGGACCACCGAGGACAGGAAGGGCACGCAGAGCAGTGCTCGGCCCATCTCCTCAAGCACGAGGCCCGCTTCGATCACTGTGTATCCCATTCCCCCGTAGATCTCAGGGATGAAGAGCGCCTGCAGCCCCAGCTCCTTTCCCATCTGATCCCACACTGCAGTGTCGAAGCCGTCCTCGGTGTCCATGAGTCGCCGAACCTCGGCAACCGGAGACTTCTCCTCGCAGAATCTGCGGACCAATTGTTGAAGTTCGCGCTGCTCATCGGTGGGGGCGAAGCTCACGGTTGTCCTCTCTGATGGCCACTCTCGATCGAACGTGGCGTGGTACCTGATGCGAACGTAGTGCCTAATTTAGAAAAGAGTATCGCAACATCGGTAGCTTAACTAGGTGCTTGTTCCATTGACTAGCGTTCGAAATCTGTGTAGAAAACGAAGTGTTACGTTGCCGTCCTTCCAGTACGGACGGGCGGCCATGCATTCCCGTGAGAGGGTGAGCGCTAGTGACAGTGAAGGACAGCATCACGGTCGTCCGGGAGTTCACGGACGGCCTGCGGGCGGGCGACGTCCCCGCATGCCTCGATCTTCTGGACGAGGCGAATGTGTTTTCCGAGGCGGATAGCCTTCCCTTCGGCGGCGACTACGTAGGTAGGAATGGTTTTCTCGGCATGCTCCGCGCCGTGAACCGGGACTTCCGTGTCGACCTCGAACAGCCGGAGATCGCAGCGGCAGGATGCCGGATCCTAGTGACGGTTCGCGGGATGTTCACATCACGCGTGACAGGACGAAGTCTGGCCTTGGACTGTGTCGACCTCTATCAGGTGCGAGACGGCAAGATCGTCCGCGTCGATGTCTTCTACAAGGACTCCCACGCGCTCACCGAACTCTGTCGAGAAGAGGTCGCGGCGGCAGCAACTGGGCAACCCCATTCCACCACTCCCGACGATCGAGACGAGTTCAGGTGAACGACCAGCAGATTGACAAGATGAGCGGTGGTTGCAGCGCGCTCCAGGCACTGGGGCACGACTACGATCACTACGACCCCGAGTTCGCGTTGGATCCCCATGCGGAGTTCGCGGCCCTACGAGCGAAGTGCCCTGTGGCGCACACGGACAACTACGGCGGCTTCTATGTGGTGTCGAAGTTCGACGACGTCGCCGAGGTCCTTCATGATGCGACGACCTTTTCGTCGTGGCCGGCGGACACTCCAGCGACGCCGGGGCACACCAGGCCGTTGATTCCGCTTGAGGTGGATCCGCCCGACCATCGACGCTACCGGATGATCGTCGATCCGCTGTTCCGACCCAAGGCGATCGAGCACATCGCGGAATCGGTTCGTCAGTACGCCATCGAGTTGGTCGACGGAATGCTGGAGTCGAAGGAATTCGACTTCATGGCCGAGTTCGCCCAGCCGTACCCCAGTGCTGTGTTCCTCCGTCTGGTCGGACTCGACTTCAGCGTGGAGCAGCGAGACCAACTGTGCGAGTGGGCAGGGACTATTCTGCATACCACCACACAGGGCGCTGAGCACGGCGATGTCGAAGCTCAGACCGCAGCCAGGCTCGACGCAGGGAAGGCGCTACACAACTTTCTACGCGGACTCGTGGATGAGCGACTCGAGACGCCGGGCGACGACATCATCTCAGTGCTGATCAAAGCTGAGATGCCGGGGCAGCGGAAGCTCGACTACCGAGAAATCCTCAACTTCGCTTACGTCTTGGTGTTGGCCGGGCTCGACACTGTCACGACGGCAATTGGTTTCAGCTTCATGCATCTAGCACGCCGACCTGATCTACAGGATCAGCTCGCCGCCGATCCGTCACTGATTCCCGGGACCATCGAGGAATTGCTTCGGTTCGAACCCATCGTCCATGCCAGCCGCACGGTCACCGAGCGGAAGGTCATCAGTGGCGTCGAGTTGCAGCCAGGCGACCGGGTTGTGTTGCCACTGGCATCCGCGCACCGAGACGAAGACGTCTTCCCCGAGGCAGACCAGATCCTTATCGATCGCACGTCGGACAAGTCGATGGTCTTCGGAGCGGGTAGCCATCGTTGTCTCGGTTCGCATCTCGCGCGTCTGGAGCTGACCATCGCCTTCGAGGAGATCTTCCGCCGTATTCCGCGGTTCTCCCTTCCTGAGGATGCGAAGCTCACCGCACACGGTGGCCAGACGCGAAGCCTCGCCGTTCTGCCTTTCCGCACGTGGCGTGACTGATCGACTGCGTCCCCACGCAGAAAAATCTTCGTCAACACATTTCGCACTCGTCGAGTACTACAAAGCACAGGAAGGCACACAGACATGGTGGTTGAGCAGATGACGCCCCCGGCGGAGGTCGGGGAGGGTTCCTCGCAGTTACGAGGAGATGTCGTCAAGTATTTCCTCGAGCCATCCTCTGTTGCCGTCGTGGGTGTTTCGACCAGTACGGGACAGGCATACAAGGCCGGGGGTCGAGCCGTCCTGGATCATCTCGGAGTGTACGGCTACGAAGGTGAGGTCACGGTCATCCATCCGACGGCTACCACCGTCGAGGGTCACCCGGCTCTACCATCGCTGCGGGACATGAGGTCGGCGCCAGACGTCGTGGTCATCGCTGTACCGTCGGGAGCAGTTCGAGGTGTTCTGGAGGACTGTGCCGCCATCGGGGCACGTCAGGCTTTGATTCTGACGGCAGGATTCGCTGACATGGGCGAGGCCGGCCACGAGTTGGAGCGATCGCTACTGAGCTATGCCGAGGCGCAGGGCATCAATGTTGTCGGTCCCAACAGCACAGGGCTGGTGACTGTGCGCACTGGTTTGGCGATGAGTATGACCTCGGTCCTCACCGAAGGTGAGCCCATTCCGGCAGGGCGGATTGCAGTGATCGCGCAGAGCGGCGCAATCGGTAGCACGATCGTTGAACGTGCGCGCAATGCAGGTGTCGGCATCTCCCATATCGTGAGCACCGGCAATCAGCGCGACATGGACATCCCCGACTTCATCTCCTACTTCGCCGGTCTGCCGGAGGTAGACACGGTTGCGCTGTATATGGAGTCGATTCGGGACGGGCAACTGTTTGCCGCTGCGGTACGCGAACTCGACGAGGCCGGCAAGCGACTAATCACCTACCTTGGCGGACGCACCGCGGCCGGTGAGCGGGCGGCCGCGAGCCATACCGGCAAAATCGTTGGCCGCGGCGCACTGGAGTTGGGCTTGTTGCGGGCGCTCGGCGTCACCGTGGTGGACGACCCCGACGATTTGTGGGTCCTGGGAGCGATGAGCGCTCACGGTCGGGAATTTCCCCGACAGTGGGGAATGGTCGCCTACTCGGGAGGTATGGCGGTGCTCGCGACCGAGCAGCTCTCCACCGCAGGGGTAGTCTTCCCCCCGCTTGCTCCGGACACCGTCGACACGTTGAAGTCCCAGCTACCGAACTTCGCGAGTATCCCGAACCCATTGGATGTGGGGCCGGGTTCGATGCCCGTCCACTTCGGAGGGTACTTGGCGGCAGTCGCTGAGGATCCTTCAGTCGAGGCCGTGTGCGTACCACTACCCATGGGTGCGAGAGGCTGGAACGCCCAGAGCGTCAAAGACATCTTGGACGTGCGACACAACACCGGAAAACCCGTCGTAGTGCTCTGGTACGGAGGTCACGCGGTGCAGGCCCACATCAAGGAACTCCGCGAAGGCGGAGTTCTGGTTGCGGAGAGCCCCTCGGATCTCGGCCGGGTCGTTCGGGCGTTGATAGGTCCTGAGCGGGTAGTCGCATCAGGGAGCGCGGCACCGACCGAGGGGGCAGGGCATGCGTCCGCTCCGGCGACCATCGGAGGCGCTACCGCTCTGCAGCTTCTGGTGGACCACGGACTGAGTGTCGCGCCGATGGCTGTCGGTGACCACGCGACGTCAGTGGCAGCTGCCGCAGATAGTCTCGGGTATCCCGTGGTGGTCAAATCTGCCGATGACGACATCGCGCATCGGACCGAACTCGGACTCGTCGCGGTCAATCTGACGAACCCCGCTGATGTAACGGAGGCCGTCACCCGAATGGATGGGGTCGTGTCTCGCCCGGAAGGCGCACCCGCACCGACCTGGTTGGTGCAGAAGATGATCAAGGGCGGGGTCGAACTCGTGCTCACCGTCCGCGATGCAGACGATCTGGGAATCTTCGGCAGCGTCGGCGTCGGAGGTGCCGCGGTGGAGGTGCTCCGTGACGTCGAGCAGGTGCCGATTCCCTGTGATCTGGACACCCTCCGGAAGGCGCTGTCGCGACTGCGGATGGCGGAATTGATATTCGGATTCCGTGGCAGCAAGCCGCTCGACGACCGCTGGATCCTCGAGACGCTGAACCGAATGGGTGATGTGGTCCGCGAACACGGGCTGGCCGAAATTGAGATCAACCCGGCAATTGTCGACGAAAACGGAGGGACGATCATCGACGCCCTCTGTGTCCGCGCAGTTCGATAAACACCTTGTAAAGCCACCAAATTCTGAGTAGATTTAGATTTGTCCGATCACGCGGATGTGGCTCCTCATTCCGACAGAGGAGTATCACTCTGCCAACGCGATGTCTGGAGAACCCATGAGCGAGACCGAACTTCCCCCCGTACTCGATACCGACCAGCACTACTACGAGCCGCTCGATGCTTTCACTCGGCACATTCCGAAGGAGTGGAAGGAGCGCACCGTCCAGACAGCGAATATCGACGGTAGAACCCGGCAGATCGTCGGTGGCAAGATCGACCACACCGTTACCAACCCGACCTTCGATCCCATCGTGAAGCCGGGAGCGATGGCTGATTACTTCCGGGGAAACCCCGAGAAGCGGTCGCTGGTGGAGATCCTCTCGGATCGTGAGCCGATTCCGTCCCACTACCGCAACAGGGACGACCGAATCCTCAAGATGGATGAGCAGAACCTGCAGGCCGTCTGGATGTTGCCCTCGTTGGGAATGGGCTACGAGGAGGCGCTGCAGCTCGATCCAGAAGCCGCCGGCCAAGCATTCAAGGCGTTCAACCGGTGGTTGCTCGACGACTGGGGATACAACTACAAGGACCGTATCTTCGCTTCGCCTTACCTTGCGTTCGGGGACGTGGACACCGCCGTAGGGGAGGTCGAGCACGGTCTCGCGAACGGGGCACGCATCTTCGTGGTCCGCGCGCAGGCCGTGTACACCGACGGTGGATGGCGTTCCCCCGGATCGGAAGTATTCGATCCGATCTGGGCACGTATTCAGGAGGCAGGCGCGACGGTCGTCGTCCACGTGGGCGAGGTTGGCGGCTCGGGTCTGGACAAATACACGAGCTACACCGGAAACATCATCGGCGGCATTGCATCGCCACTGCAGATCGCAGTCGGTCACGAGCGGGCCATCGCCAACTACTTGGCAGCGGTAACCTGCGACAAACTCTTCGAACGGTTCCCGGACCTGCACATCGCCTCCGTCGAGAACGGTGCGGAGTTCCTTCCACTGCTGGTGTCGGGCCTCAACCGTGCAGGATTCCAGCGACCGGGCTACTTCGCATCGGACCCGGTCGAACAGTTCAGGCAGCACGTGTGGGTGGCACCGTTCTGGGAGGACAACCTCACGGAGGTCGTGCACCACCTCGGTGCGGAACAGGTGCTGTTCGGCTCGGATTACCCGCACCCGGAAGGGCTCGCCGAACCGCGCCAGTACGAGAAGGTCGCCACGGAACTGAAGGACCCTGTCTCTGAGCGCAAGGTCATGTGGGACAACGCGGCGAAGCTCACGAAGCTCATCTGATCGGATGGATCCCGCAGGTAAGGTCGTCGTTGTCACCGGGGGAGCCGCTGGCATGGGTGAAGCCATGTGTCGGCGGTTCGCCGCCGCGGGCGCTTCGGTGGTGGTCTCGGATATCGACGCCGAGGGCACATCCAGAGTCGCCGCAGACATCGGAGCTCTCGGGGTCGTGGCGGATGTGTCCGATGAGTCCCAGGTGATTCGGCTGGCCGAGGAGACCATTCGTGAACTTGGCCGTATCGACGTCTTCGTGTCTAACGCCGGTGTTCTGTGGGGGGAACCACACGACGGTGTGACTCCGCTTCACGCGCGAGGGAATCCGTGGGCCTCGAATGAGGCATGGCAGCGAGTCTGGGACGTCAACGTAATGCCCCAGGTCTACGCGACGCGAGCGGTTCTGCCGCACATGGTGGAGCGCGGATCGGGATATCTGATCCAGAACGCATCGGCCGCTGGATTGCTGACCGCGCTCGGGAACGCGCCATACGCCACCAGTAAACATGCAGTCCTCGGTCTTACCGAGTGGCTGTCGATTCATTATGGCAGCAAGGGGATTCGTGTCTCCTGCATCGTCGCTGAAGGAGTCCGTACATCAATGCTGCGCGGAGCGCAGGGGGAGTGGTTTGCAGTGGCCGGTGCAATCGAACCGGACGTGGCTGCGGACTGCGTCATCGACGGGATGAGCAAGGAACAATTCCTGATATTGACCCACCCCTCCGTTGAGAAGTACTTCCGCGGGAAGGCCGCCGATTACGACGATTGGATCTCGAAGATGCGCCGGTTACACGCCAAGACACCTGGACTGACATCATGAACGCCCTCGATCGTGAGCACGTCTTCATCGACGGAACCTGGCAACGTTCGGCAGGTGGCGACATCGAGGTCCATTCCGCGATAACAGGTTTGGTGATCGGTCGAGTCCCTGACGGTGCCGCCGAGGACGTCCAAAAGGCCGTCGCCGCCGCCCGCGCCGCGTTCCCCGCCTGGTCGCGAACCGCACTGGCTGATCGGCTGGACCTCCTGGCGAAGTTGGCGACCAAGGTGGACGAACGCGCAGACGAGCTCGCCCGGCTGATTTCGGCCGAGGTGGGGACACCGTTGCGGGTCTCGACTGCAGTCCAGGTCGGACTCCCTCGAAGGGTTCTGCAGAGCTATGGCGAGCTGATGGAGGACTTCCAGGTCGAGGAACAGGTCGGCAACTCTCTGGTGCTCCGCGAGCCGATCGGAGTCGTCGCCGCGGTCACCGCGTGGAACTACCCACTGCAGCAGGTCCTGGGGAAGATCGGTGCCGCCCTCGTCGCAGGGTGCACCGTGGTTCTCAAGCCCTCCCAAGTGGCGCCCCTGAGCGCGTTCATTGTCGCCGACTTGATCGAAGAGATCGGGTTTCCGCCCGGGGTCTTCAACCTTGTGTCCGGCCGGGGACGTGTCGTAGGCGAAGAATTGGTCGGTCACCCGGACGTGGACATGGTGACATTCACGGGGTCGACTGGTGCCGGCCGCCGGATTGGTGAAGTTGCGTCCCGGACAGTGAAGCGGGTCGCGCTTGAGCTGGGCGGGAAATCAGCCAACGTCATCCTCGATGACGCCGATTTCGCGCAAGCCGTGAAAGTGGGTGTCGCGAACTGTTTCACGAACACGGGGCAGACCTGCACGGCACTCACCAGAATGCTTGTGCCCCAGTCGCGAATCAGCGAGGTGGAAGAACTGGTCCGGGCGCGCCTGCGCAAGTATGTTCTCGGCGACCCTTTGGACCAGGCCACGACGATGGGACCGCTGGCATCGGCCGCGCAACGCGACAGCGTGCGTGAGTACGTCCAGGTCGGTATCGACGAAGGCGCCACCCTCATCCATGGTGGGCTCGAGGTCCCGATAGGTGTACCGTCGGGATACTTTGTGACGCCGACCGCTTTCTCAATGGTCACCCCGGACATGCGGATTGCCCGTGAGGAAATCTTCGGACCGGTGCTCTCGATTCTGCCGTACGGCAGTGAGGAAGAGGCGATCGAGATCGCCAACGACAGCGAGTACGGGTTGTCCGGAGCCGTCTGGTCCGGGGATCGCGAACGCGCGCTCCGGGTCGCCCGCCAGTTACGTACCGGTGCGGTCGACATCAATGGCTCGTTTTTCAACATGCTCGCTCCTTTCGGGGGTTATAAGCAGTCGGGTAACGGTCGCGAACTGGGCCATCACGGATTGGCTGAGTTCTTCGAGTTGAAATCCGTGCAACAGGCGCCACAAAATTCATGATCAGGAAGGTGTGTACCGGTGGACTTCTCGAATGATTCGGACCTCGACCTAATTCGGGAGGGTGTGCGTTCCGTCTGTAAGAAGTTCGACGACGAATACTGGGCTGAACGAGATGCACGTCACGAGTTTCCCTGGGACTTCTACAAGGCACTTGCTGACGGTGGCTGGATCGGTATCGCGATTCCCGAAGAGTACGGCGGCAGTGGCCGTGGGTTGCTCGAGGCATCAGTGATCTTGCAAGAGGTGGCGGCATCCGGTGCAGCCATGAACGGATGCAGCGCGATCCATCTGTCGATCTTCGGTATGCATCCGATCGCTCTGCATGGATCGGAGGAGCTCAAGCAGCGCTATCTACCGCGAGTGGCCTCGGGTGACCTCCACGTCGCGTTCGGGGTGACCGAGCCTGACGCAGGCACCGAGACTCTCGCAATCAAGACTCGCGCCGTTCGCGATGGTGATTCATACATTGTGCGTGGGCAGAAGGTTTGGACATCCAAGGCGCAGGACGCCGATCGCGTTCTGCTCCTCGTTCGTACCACCCCGGTCGAGGAATGCGAGCGTCGAACCGACGGTCTGACGTTGTTGATGGCCGACCTGCGAGACCCGGCGGTGACCATCACCCCGATCTCGAAGGCGGGACGAAATGCGGTCGCCTCGTGCGAAACCGTCTACGACAATTTGGTCGTCCCGGTGAGCGATCGAGTGGGGGAGGAGGGGAAGGGTTTCAAGTATCTGCTCGACGGACTCAACGCTGAGCGGATCCTGATCGCATCCGAAGCGGTCGGAACAGGAAAGGCTGCCCTGCGCCGCGCAGTCGCCTACGCGAATGAGCGTGTCGTCTACGGCCGCCCCATCGGGAAGAATCAGGGCATTGCCTTCCCGCTTGCCGACGCGCACGCGCGACTCGAAGCAGCCGAGCTCATCACGCGCCGCGCCGGATGGATGCTGGACCGCAAGATTCCGTGCGGACCCGAGGCGAATATGGCGAAGTACCTCGCCGCCGAAGCGGGGTTCCAGGCCGCCGACGTGGCAATGCAGACACATGGTGGCTTCGGCTATGCCGAGGAATACCACGTCGCACGTTACTGGCGCGAGGCTCGCCTCATGAAGATCGCCCCGCTTCCTCAGGAACTCGTGCTCGCCTACATCGGTCAGCATGTTCTCGGCCTTCCCAAGAGCTACTGAAAGTCGAAGGTCTCTTTACGAGCCCTTGAATCATTTTCAAAATCTGTTCAGAATCTGTGTCAAATTTGGTAATGTGCGGTGAGTCACATCGCTACGAGTCCTGGAGGAACCGCCGATGAACAACGAGGTCTTCGACTACATAGTCGTGGGGGGTGGCTCCTCGGGGTCTGTCGTGGCAGCGCGACTCGCCGAGGCGGGAGCCGGCGTCCTTCTGCTCGAAGCAGGGGTTAGCGATCGTCGAATCGACGTCCGGATCCCGGCAGCTGTGGCAGTGGCATACCAGAAGGTGAACTGGAAGTACCCCGCCGAGCCGGACCCGACACGTACGAGTCAGCCCGAAGCGTGGATGGCCGGCAAGGTCATGGGTGGCGGTGGGTCGATCAATTCCTGCGTATTCGTTCGCGGCAACCGATCAGACTACGACGGCTGGGCAAAGGAAGGGTGTACGGGCTGGGACTTCGAATCTGTGCTCCCTTCCTTCAAGCGTATGGAGACCTGGGAAGGCGGGGCCGACGGTCTTCGCGGGGGTTCGGGTCCCATCGCAGTGAACGTCCAGAGCAATCATGGTGAGGGCAACACGACCTTCATCGAAGCGTGCGTCCAAGCAGGCTATGCCCGTAATCCCGACTACAACGGTGCGAGCCAGGAGGGCGTGGGACTGGGGCAGGTCAACCACCGGCGTGGTACGCGGTCGCAGGCCTCGCGGGAGTACATGAGGCGGGTGGCGCCGAAGGGCAAGGTCACCGTCGCTACCTCGAGTTTCGTCCATAGGATCCTTCTTGAGGACGGCGCCGCAGTGGGAGTCAAGTACCGACACAAGGGCGTCGAGAAGCAGGCACGGGCCCGTGATGAGGTGATCATCAGTGCCGGCTCGATCGGGTCACCTCGCCTCTTGCAGCTGTCGGGAATCGGCCCGCGTGCGGCGCTGTCCGACGCGGGCGTCGAGATCGTGCACCACCTTCCCGGAGTGGGGGAGAACTTGCACGAGCACCCGTATCTGATGCAGCGCTGGCACACGACGATCCCGACCATCAACAAGATGCGGGTGGGCATGGTCGCCAAGGGGTTGGCAGACTACGTGCGCAATGGCAGCGGGATGCTCGCCATGACCATGGTCCAGGTCCAGTGTATGGGTCGCACTGACTCCAGCCTCGAAACACCAGATCTGCAGTTGCAATTCGTGCCGTTCGCGATCACGCGCGGCGTCGACGAGAATGGGATGTTCAACGTCCAGCCGGCGAAAGAGGAGGGATTCCTCGCATCCTCCACCTACCTCAAGCCGCGTGCCAGGGGTTCGATCACGCTGCGCGATTCCGCGCCGGACAGTATGCCCCGGATCTCGTATCAATTCCTTGCAGACCAGGACGATGTCCGTGACTGTCTGCGAGGACTTCGTGAAATCCAGCGAGTGATGTCGCAGCCGGCAATGGCCGCGATCACCGCCGGCCAAATGAAACCTGAGGCGAACTGCAGAACCGACGCCGACTGGGAACAGTATGTTCGGCAGACCGT
This sequence comes from Rhodococcus mengyinensis, assembly GCF_048381435.1. Lineage (NCBI taxonomy): Bacteria > Bacillati > Actinomycetota > Actinomycetes > Mycobacteriales > Nocardiaceae > Rhodococcus > Rhodococcus mengyinensis. Next base: position 29,620 of record NZ_JBLWIT010000053.1, read on the forward strand.
TACGCCGTCGTACCATCCAGTGGGTACATGCAAGATGGGAGTCGACGACCTTGCCGTCGTGGATCCAGAATTGCGGGTCCACGGACTTCGGAATCTGAGGGTTGTCGATGCCAGCATCATGCCGACGATCACTACCGGGAATACCAACGCGCCGTCCATGATGATCGGCGAGCGGGCGGCCGAGCTGATACTCGGTGTACGTCACGCCGCCCCCTGACACATCAGCGAATCAGTGAAGCACAGCTGTAGCGGCCGATAGCCGCCTTTCTCCACAGGACGCCCTTCGCGTCCGCTCAACATCTAACGCAGTGGCGTGTAACAAAAGGGGAACATCACAATGGCTCTCGACAAACAGCGATCTGGTCGGGTTGTCGGCGACTGGCTCCGCGAAGAAGCGGCCTTCGACCCGGACAGACCGTTCGTCCAGTGCGCAAGCGACTGGGTTTCGCTCGGTGAGCTGGACCGACGATCTGATCGCGTCGCGGCCGGACTTCAGTCATTAGGAATCGAGAAGGGCGACCGGGTCGCGGTCAATTTGCCCAATCGACTCGAGTACATCGTGCTTATCTACGCAATCGCGAAGGCAGGTGCCATCCAGGTGCCTTTGAATACGTACCTGCGCGGTGAGTTCCTTCGGCATCAGTTGGTTCAGACCACACCGAAGGTCTACATCGGCGACAGTGCGGCAATGGAAATGCTAAAGCCGATCTTGTCGGAGCTGACTGAGAAACCGCAGCTCGTGCTGGTCGGGGACGCGGCAAGTACCAGCGCAGCTCAGGTGTCGCTCGCGTACAGTGAGTTGGAATCGAGCGCAACTGAGTTCGTCGCACCTACTCTCTCGCCGTCTGACGTCTGCGCAGTCATCTATACGTCGGGCACGACGGGTGCGTCCAAGGGGTGCACTATTACCCATGGTTACTACTGCAACCTGATCAACGTTTTCGTCGACTCAGGCTGGTACGAGAAGGGGGACGTGATTTTCGGCGCGAACCCACTATTCCATTTCAGCGGCCAAACCTGGTTGGTAGCAGCTGCACTGGCAGTTCGCGGATCCGTAATTGTGGAACCTGCTTTCAGTGCGAGCAAGTATATGGAACGCATTCGTGAGACTGGTGCGACGGCGGCAATGGGAATGGGCGCCATGGGCATGGCGATTCTCGCCCAACCGCGGTCGGACGACGACCGTAATCACAAGCTGCGGCACATTACGTTCATGCCGTCGACTGCGGAGTTCACAGCGCAGTTCGAGGAACGATTCGGGATTGCGCCATTCGCAGAGGTATTCGGGCAGTCCGAATGTTGGCCAGTGCTGCTCGGAGATCCGCGCGGCCCGCGCAAACCGGGAAGTATGGGCAAGCTGACGAAAGGGCTACAAGTCAAGATCGTCGACGACGACGACGTCGAGGTACCCGTTGGTGAGTCCGGCGAGATCGTGGTTCGTCCGGACGCGCCGTTCCGCCTGTTCTCTGGCTACTGGAACAACGACGCCGTCAGTATCGATACATTCCGCAACCTGTGGCATCACACCGGTGACAAGGGGCGGGTAGACGAAGATGGATACTTCTGGTTTACCGATCGGAAGAAGGATTCCTTACGTCGGCGCGGCGAGAACGTCTCCTCGGTAGAGCTCGAACAGGCGATCTTGCAACATTCCTCCATCTTGCAGGCCGCAGTGCATGCGGTGCCATCGGAGCTGAGCGAGGACGACATCAAAGTCTGTCTCGTTGTGACACAGAAGACTCAGATCGATATCGCCGATTTGTTCGAGTTCTTCCGTAAATCTGTTCCCTACTATGCGATTCCGCGGTATGTAGAATTCCTGGACGAGCTACCGGTAAACGTAAACGGCAGAGTGCAGAAGTTCAAGCTGCGCGACCGCGGGATCACCGACACCACCATCGATCTGGAGAAGCTGGGACATGTGGTTGCCCGGGCGGACCGGCGTCTGAGCTGACGTTTTCGCGTCGAGTTACCTTGCCGGCCCGTACTCTGATTTCGTCACAACCATCAAATTGTCGCGGAACGCCCGAATGGGGAGCGGAGTTGACGGAGACGGTCCTTGGCGGTGCGGCACGGACAGCTCTCCGTGCCGCTGCGAATCGAGAGAATGCCGGTGATGGAAGAGGCGCGTGGCGGCAGATACGCTCCGATCGTTGGAGATGTCCGCGCCAAATAATGACGTGCGTTTACAAGATTGCCTGCGAATGTGGGGCGAGGTTCGCGAATTCCGGGCGAGCTGGCTTTGTGTAACCGATGCGTCTTGGCAGATCAGGATCGCTCGTCACTCACACCGAACATAGCCACAGATTGTTAGGAGTTAAGGCGTGACCTACGTTGTCGCCGAACCCTGTATCGATGTCCTCGATAAGGCGTGCATCGAAGAATGTCCGGTGGACTGCCTTTACGAGGGCGGCCGCATGCTATATATCCATCCGGATGAGTGTGTCGATTGCGGTGCCTGCGAACCGGTATGCCCTGTCGAAGCAATCTTCTACGTCGACGACCTGCCGGATCAGTGGAGTGTCTACGCCACCGCAAATGTTGAATTTTTCGAGGAGTTCGGTTCGCCGGGTAGTGCAGCGAAGTTGGGCAAGATAAACCGTGATCATCCGGCCGTGGATGCGCTACCCATGGCCTAGGAAGGTTCCGCGGCGGTCGGTTACTTGGACGAGATGATTGCGACCAAGATTGCTCCGAAATTTTGCGGATCCCGCTGCTAGAGTGGGAGCGTCCTGTGCCGGGCGGCGGGGTGCCTGTTTCAGGCCCTCCTGGAAGGACTCTACCCGCAGCTCGCCGCCGATGACATTTCCGTCGCGGTGACATATGTCAAGGTCCTTGAGCTCGCTCCCCAGCCCTATTATTGATCGGCGCAGCCGGTATGTACGGCTTCCGTATCTGCCGGGTGGGCACCGCGCCGAGCCTTTCGCCGCGGCGCAGGGTGAGTTGGTCGAGCAATCCCAGAGCACGCGCGATGGACGATGACCTGGGACCAGGGTACGGAGATGGCGCGGCACGATCTGTTCGGTCATCTGTTCGCCGAGGGTGTCTACTTCGCCCATGCCGCCTCACCTTGGTTGCATGGCACGAACGAAAATACGAACGGATTGCTTCGGCAGTACTTCCGGCTGATACGAAAATTAAGGAGACCACAGGAGGCGACCGGGTGTACGCGGGAGTCTCCTTGCAGCGCGGATCAGCGAAAGCCCTCGAAGGCCTTCGGTGGACTTCCGCCAACGACGTGAGATGTTGGGTTGCTGGCGAGTTCAGTCAGGTAATGGTGACGTGATACCCGAGTTCCTGTAGCTATCGGATCGCCGGTCCTTGGTTTCGGCCGGGGTTCGGTTGGCGAAGTAATCGGCGCCGGGATCTCGATACACATCACCATTGGTGAGCATGTTCCATGCTGCGACGAGCAATTGCGTGTTCGACCGCGACCAGTTCGCGTGAGGCGCCCCGTCGGGCCGCGATGCGGCGGTACTTCGCCGAGAACTAGGTGCCCTTAATACTGCAACGGCACTTGCTTGACAGGTAGACGATACTGATTGTGTGGTCCTCGATCTGGTTGCTGCCGAGTTGGAAGCGTTGCATGAGCGGATCTCCGGTCGGTTCGCCCGGTCGGAGCCGCGGTCCCGAGTCCGTGAATATGTGACGGGTTTGGTTGCAGGTCTGGAACGCAAGAACGGGTGGACCCTCGCCGAGCGCGCCGGCGAGATCAGCCCGGACGGGATGCAACGGTTGCTGCGGCGCGCGGACTGGGACGTCGACGGCGTCCGCGACGACGTCCGTGACTACGTGGTCGAACGCCTCGGCGATCCGGCCGGTGTACTGATCGTCGACGACACCGGATTCCTCAAGAAAGGCACCCGCTCGGCCGGGGTGCAACGCCAGTACTCGGGCACCGCCGGACGGGTGGAAAACTGCCAGATCGGCGTCTTCCTCGCCTACGCCAGCGGCGCCGGCCACGCCTTGATCGACCGGGAGCTGTACTTGCCCGAATCCTGGACCTCCGACCGCGACCGGTGCCGCGCCGCCGGCATCACTGACGACATCGAGTTCGCGACCAAACCGAGACTGGCACAACACATGATCGAACGCGCCCTCGACGCACAGGTCCCGTTCTCCTGGGTCACCGCGGACGAGGCCTACGGGCAGGTGAAGTACCTGCGGGTCTGGCTCGAGGAACGCGATATTTCCTACGTCCTGGCCACGCGCTGCAACGACGACGTGTTCACCCCGCACGGTCGCGCCGGTCGCGCCGACGAGATGATCGCCGCGGTCCCGGCGAAGCAGTGGCGCCGGATCTCCGTCGGCGACGGCGCGCACGGCCGGCGCGAATACTCCTGGGTGCGGATCCCGATCCGGATCGCCTGGGCACCCGGGCGCGGGCACTGGCTGCTCGCCCGCCGATCCCTCTCCGATCCGACCGAGATCGCGTACTACATCTGCGCCGGACCCCGCCGCACCACGCTCACCGAACTCGCC
>NZ_JBLWIT010000054.1:0-74119 GCF_048381435.1 Rhodococcus mengyinensis
GGGCCGACGGGTTGGCGGAGGGAGGAGACGTCGATGTTGGTGGAGGCGTTTTCGGTCATGCCGCCCTTGAGCAGGTGGGCGATGCCGCAGGCGAACTCGACGACTTCCTGGCCGCGGCTGACCTCGCCGAGGGCGTCGGAGACGACCTTGCCGTGCTCGGCGGTGATGATCTCGGCGAGTTCGCCCTTGCGGGCGTTGAGCAGTTCCCGGAATGTGAAGATCACCTGGGTGCGCTTGGCGAGGGAGGTGTCGCGCCAGGCGGGGAACGCGGCGGCGGCGGCGTCGATGACGGCGCGGGCGTCCTCGACGCTGGCGAGGGCGACCTGACCGGTCACGGCACCGGTCGCCGGATTCGTCACCGGAGCGGTATCGACGCGCGTTCCGGGGTAGGACTTGTTGTTGAGCCAATGCGAGATGACGGCCATGGGTTCACTCCTGGGAAAGGTGGGGTGCCCACGAGTCTGCTGGGCAACAATGCCTGCGTCAACGAGTAAAATGGCACTTCGGACTGCACTTTTGCACGAGGGATGAGGGCGATGTTCACCGCAGACAACATGCGTTACCTCCTCGAGTTGTCGAGAACCGGCCGCCTCGCCGATGCGGCGAAGCGGCTCGGCGTCGATCACACGACCGTCTCGCGGAGAATCACCCGGCTCGAGAAAGACACGGGCACGAGACTTTTCGATCGTGGCGTGTCGGGGTGGCAGCTCACCGAGGCGGGCCGGCGACTGGTTCCCCACGCGGAGGCGGTGGAATCCGCGGTGCTCGCCGCTCTCGACGAAACGTCGTCCCTGGGCGGGCTGACGGGCACCGTCCGCATCATCACTCCCGACGGTTTCGGGTCGTTCGTGCTGGTGCCGGGGTTGGCCGCTCTGCGGTCCGAGCACCCCGACCTGTTCACCGAACTGGTCACGTCGACCACCCACGACCTGCTGACCGGGCGCGACTTCGACATCGCGGTCACCCTCGAACGTCCGTCGCCGCGGTCCGTCGTGGTCCGCAAACTGGCCGAGTACGACCTTCGTCTGTACGCGTCGCGGCGCTACCTGGACACACACGACCCCATCACGTCACTCGAGGATCTCCGGCACCACACGCTCATCTGGTACGTGGATGCGTTCTTGGACGTCGAGCCGCTGCGGATCCTCGACGCGCTGATTCCGGACTTCCAGGCCCAGATCCAGACCAACAACATCGCGGGCCACTACCAGGCCGTGAAGCACGGAGTCGGGATCGCTCCGCTGCCGAGTTACATCGGCGCGCTGGACGAGGATCTGGTGCCGGTTCTCCGCGACGACTTCATCGCCCACCGCATCTACTGGCTGGTGGTACCGCGGGAACTGACGCGACTCGCGCGGGTGAAAGCGATCACCGAGGCGCTCTACTCCATCGTCGACGGCAATCCCGAACTGCGAGGTGCAACAGGGTAACTTACCGGTCCGCGGGGACGGGTCCGGCGCTCGCGCGGACGACGAGCTCGGTGGGGAGTGTGATTTCCCGTCCCGCTCCGCCGCCGATGATGTCGAGCAGCAGCTGCGCGGCCTCGCGGCCCTTGTCGACGAGTGGTTGCCGGACCGTCGTCAGTCCGGCGGCCCGGGCCGCGGGAATGTCGTCGAAACCGACCACCGACAGATCCTGTGGCACCCGGAGACCACGTTCGTGTGCGACGTCGATGGCCGCGAGGGCCAGCAGGTCGGAGGCGGCGATGACGGCGGTCACGGGACCGGCATCGAGCAACGTCTCGACGGCGGTGCGCGACAGTTCGTAGTCGAACCCGCCTGCTTCGACGACCACGGTGGACGACCACGGCACCGTGTATTTGCGGCAGGCGGACGCGTATCCGGCGAGGCGTTCCTTCATCACGTGATCTCGTGCGGCCCGGGTGCGGGCGGCGTCGACGGGCCCACCCTTGCCGTCGGGGACGAGCCGGTCGACGAGAAATCCGACACGGCGGTGCCCGAGCGACAGCACGTGCTCCGCGATCTCCTTGGCGGCCTGCCGATCCCGGATTCCGACCCGCGGGAGTCCGCCAGGATTGGGACCGTCGATCACGACTATCGGCAGCCGGCGGCTCATCGCCGTCTGCATTCCGGGGTGGCCGTCCGGCATCGCGTACGCGAGGAAGCCGTCCACCGCGCCCCGCACGAGCACGCCGGAACCCTCGGCCACCCGGGTCGACTCGAGTGGGCAGGGCAGCAGCGTCAGCGCGACCTCGGCGAGTTCACCAACCTCCGATATGCCTTTCAGCAACTGCGAGGTGGCCGGGTCGTCGAAGGCGTAGCGCAACGAGTCGGTGATCATCAGCCCCAGCGCACCGACCTGCCCGGTGCGGAGATTGCGTCCCGCGGGGTTGGGGCCGGCGTAGCCGAGTTCCGCGGCCACCTGGAAGATGTGGGCGCGCCGGGCTGCCGACAGCTTGTGGGGCTGGTTGTACGCGTACGAGACCGCGGCCTGGGACACGCCTGCCGCTCGGGCGACGTCGTGCATCGTGGTCACGAATGCCGATCCTCTCCGTCGCACGGTTACCGACCCCAGCTTATCGGCCGGACCGTGCGCGTCCCCCGGGTGTCAGCTCGCTCTGGCGACAACGGTGTCATCGTCGTCCTCACCCCGGTCGAGGAGAACGAGTGTGCCCATGACGTTGCGTGCCACCACCTGTTGATCGGTGACCGTCATCTGTCCCCGCCACGACCCGAGGAAGGTCCACGTCCACGACATGAGCGTGGACAGCCGGCTCCGGAACCCGACGACGTAGACGACGTGGACGGCCAGCCACAGGATCCACGCCAGAAATCCTGCGAGTTCGATGCCCCCGACCTTCACGACCGCGTGGAACCTCGAGATCGTGGCCATCGACCCCTTGTCCCGGTACCGGAAGGGAACGCGGTCGGGTGACGAGTCACGTCCTCGGGCGCCGGCCGCGATCTGCCGCGCCGCGTAGCGGCCACCCTGGATCGCGACCTGCGCCACCCCGGGAAGGCGGTCGCGCGCCATCATGTCTCCGATCACGAACACCTCGGGGTGTCCCGGCACCGTCAGGTCCTCGCGGACGGCGATCCGCCCGGCGCGGTCGAGTTCGGCCTCCGACTGCTCGGCCAGCTGCCTGGCCAGCGGGCTGGCTTCCACACCCGCCGACCACACCTTGCACGCGGATTCGATGCGGACGGTCTCGCCTCGCCCGTCCTTGATCGTCACGCCGTCCGCGTCGACGTCGGTGACGGCCGCCCCGAGCCGCACCTCGACACCGATCTTCTCGAGACGCTCGGCGGCGGTGGACCCGAGCCGGTCACCGAACGGCGGCAACACCGCGGACGCGGCGTCGAGGAGGACGATCCGGGCGTCGCGGGTATCGATGTTCCGGTACGCGCCGACCAGGGTTCGGTGGGCCAGTTCCGCTATCTGACCGGCCATCTCCACCCCGGTGGGTCCCGCGCCGACCACCACGAACGTCAGGAGGCGGGCCCGCTCCTCGGGGTCGGTGGACAGCTCGGCGCGTTCGAACGCGCCCAGGATCCGGCCGCGGAGTTCGAGTGCGTCGTCGATGGTCTTCATGCCGGGGGCGTGTTCGGCGAAGTGGTCGTTACCGAAGTACGACTGCCGGGCCCCGGCCGAGACGATCAGGCTGTCGTACTCGGTGGTGGTGGTTCTGCCCTGGTGGGCCGAGGTGATCCTGCGCGCGGTCAGGTCGATGTCGGTGACGTCTCCCAGTATCACCGAGGCGTTCGACTGTTTCCTCAACACCATCCGCGTCGACGGTGCGATTTCTCCCTCGGACAGGATTCCGGTCGCCACCTGGTACAGCAGCGGCTGGAACAGGTGGTGGCTGGTGCGGTCGACGACGAGCACGTCGACGTCGGCGCGGCGCAACGCCTTCGCGGCGAACAGGCCGCCGAATCCGGAACCGATGATCACCACGCGATGACGTGCCTCGGTGCGGGCAGGAGTATTCATCACACGCTCTTCCCGGATCGCGTCTATCGCCATCCGCAGTACTGGTAGGGGTGAACCGTGCCGCCCGACACGGGGCGTCGGGCGGCACGGTGGACACGACGCACCGGAGACTCGAATGTCGGTTCAGGATCCGGCGTGTCGCGAGATCACCTGCGGGACCGGCGACGCCGTTGTCAGCTGCCCTGGGTGCGGGTGATCAGATCTGTGAGGTAGGTGTAGCTCTTCTTCGCGGCCTCGAGACCACCGCACTCGACCGACAGGACGACGTCGTGGTCGGCGTCGTGGAGGGTCTTCACGATCCGTTCCCAGTCGATGACGCCGTCGCCGCAGGCGCAGCCGAGCATGCCGCGGACCTTGCCGCGCAGCCTCTTCGCGTCCTCGATACCGATGTCCTTGGCGTGCAGGTGCGTGACGCCGCCGACGATCTGCTCGAGCCACTCGTGCGGGTCGTTCTCACTGAGGTAGCTGTTGCCGGTGTCGAGGTTGATCGTCAACGCAGGGCTGTCGATCAGCGTCATGATCTTCTCGAGCCGCTCCGGGGTCGCTGTGTACTCGCCGTGCGTCTCGATCGCAATCTTGATGCCGCGCGGTTCGGCCACCTTCGCCGCCTCCTGCAGTGTGTACCGCATCAGCGTGTAGTTCTCCGCCTCGGTGGTCCACGTCGGCAGCGGCCCGTCGTCGACCATGATCATCGGCGACCCGACCTCGGCCGCGTAGCGGATCGACTGCTTCAGATAGTCGACGCTCACGTCCGGCTTGGCCAGCGGTGCATGACTGGACAGCGAGGAGATGCTCAGCCCGCGTGATTCGGCGGCGTCCCGCATGATCAGCGGGTCGTCGAGCATCGACCGGGTGTGGAAGTACCCGGCCGTGCTCAGCAACTCGCGGCCCCAGTAGACCATCGGCTCCACGTACTTGTAGCCGATCGCCGCGGCCTGGTCCATGGCCCAGTCGAACGACCCGTTCTCGAAGCGGGCGAACTCCAGGTTCAGGCCGAGCTTGATCTCTCCCATGCCGGTCTCCGATCAGAATCCGCGTTGCGCGACGTAGTCGTCGCGGACCTCGCCGTGGTAGGCGGGAACGGTGATGTCCCACCAGCCGGTCGGGTGCATCTCGGTCCACGGCAGCTCGTGGGCGCTCATCGCCTCGATGATCACCGGGCCGGGTGTCGCGAAGGCGCGCTCGATCGCGTCGGCCAGCTTCTCCGGGTCCTCGACGCGCTCGGCGCTGCAGCCGAGTGACTGAGCGAACCGGGTGATGTCGGCGAAATACGGTGTCCCGTCGAGGTTCTTCCACCCGGAGATGATTTCGCGTTCCTCACCGAACAGGCTGATCTGGAGGTCCTTGATCGCCTCCCAGCCGCCGTTGTTGAGCACGACGATCACCAGCGGCACTCCGAGCATCGCGGCGGTCGCGATCTCGGTGCCGGTCTGGAGGAAGCTGCCGTCGCCGACCATCGCCAGGACCGGGGTGTCCGGGGCGCCGATCTGCGCGCCGATCGCGGCGGGCACACCGAATCCGATGCCGGAGAAGCCGCCGGCCACGATGTTGGTCTTCGGGCCGTAGATCGGGAACTCGTTGAACGCCTGGTTCGCGGGGTTGGACGAGTCGGTGACCAGAATGCCCTCGCGCGGAAGGGCCTTGCGGATCTCGACCATCGCCCGCGAGTTGGTCATCGGGAGGTAGTCGGTGGTCCGCATCGGCCGCAGGTGCTCTTCCCACTGCGCCTTCAGGTCCTGCAGTTCGGCGAAGTAGCCGGTGCTGCGGTAGTCGAGGGCAGGCCCGAGGTCGGCGAGCACGTCGCGCAGCGCGGCGAGTGACGTTTTCGCGTCGCCGACGACGCCGACCTCGACCGGGTAGTTGCGGCCGATCTCGAAGCCGTCGATGTCGATCTGCACGAGTTTGGTGTTCGGGATGTCGAACGTGACGCCGGGGCGGTACGACGACGTGATGCGGTCGCTGAACCGGCAGCCGACGGCGAGGATCACGTCGGCGGTGCGCGTGACGCCGTTGCCGGGGATCGAACCCATGTCGCCGCACGGCCACGCGTAGAGGTCGTGGTCGGCGGGGAACGCGCCCTTACCCTGGAACGAATGGGTCACCGGCGCGCCGAGGTGCTCGGCGACGGCCATCAACTCGGCGGCGGCCTCGGCGTGGATGACGCCGCCGCCGGCCACGATGACGGGACGTTTCGCACCGGCGAGCAGGCGTGCGGCCTCGGCGATCACGGCCGGGTCACCGGTTGCGCGGGTGGCGGGACGGCGGGCACCGGTGTCGGGGGTGTAGTCGCCGTACTCGGCCTGCAGGTCCTGCGGGATGTCGACGAGCACGGGTCCGCGCCTGCCCTCGTGCATGGTGTTGAACGCCTGGGCGAGCGCCACCGGCAGCTGTTCGAGGCGGCTGGGCTGCCACCAGCGCTTGACCACCGGCTCCACCATGCGGGGAAAGTTGTTGCCGTGCGGGCGGTCGATCTCCTGAAGCACCCCGCGGTTCTCCATGTAGGTGTGCACGGCACCGGTGATCAGCAGCATCGGCATCGAGTCGGCGAAGGCCGTCGCGAGCCCGGTGAGGGTGTTGGTCGCACCCGGTCCGATGGAGGTACAGATCGCGGCGATCTTGCCGGAGGCCCGGTAGTAGCCGTCGGCCATGTGGGCGGCGCCCTGTTCGTGCATGGCCGGCACCAGTTCGATCTCGTCGGCTCGGTCGACGAACGCGTCGAGGAGGGCGGTGTTGCCGTGTCCGGGGATCGCGAAGACCTTCTCGACTCCCTCGCGGATGAGGAAGTCGACGACCATCTGTCCGCCGGTGAGTTTCTGTGTTGTCATCGAAGAGGCTTTCTGGGTGTGGTGGGGGCGAAGCGTCACAGGGACGCGGACTGGGCCGGGGTGTCGTGGGAACGGGTCTTGCCGATTCGGTCGGCGATGCTCTCGGCGACGCGGAAGGCGTTGGCCGCGATGGACAGGGCAGGGTTCATCACGGGCAGGGACGGGAAGAACGACGAGTCGACGACGTACAGGTTGCCGACGTCGTGGGCGCGGCAGTCGGCGTCGAGGACGGAGGTCGCGGGGTCGGTTCCGGCCCGCACGGTGCCGGCCTGGTGGGAGTTGACTTCGATGCCGGTGCCCTGGCTGAAGACGAACGGATAGCCGATCTTCCGGAGGATCTTGCGCACCTCGCGGACGAGTACCTCGTGGGCGCGAGTGTTGTTGGGGGTCCACGCGATCTGGATGTTGCCGTCGTCGGTGAGGGTGACGCGGTTGTCCGGATCGGGCAGATCCTCGGTGAACAGCCACCAGTCCATGCTGCGGGCGGTGGCCTGGCTCAGTGCCCACTTGGGGATCAGCGGCCGTTGGCCCTTGATCATCTCGCCCTGCAACTTGCCGATGAGTTGCACGTGTCCCAGCGGGTAGGGGTGGTCGGCGGTGCCGTGAGTGTAGAAATCGTTGATGTACAACGTCTTCTGGAACTCGGACGTGTTCTTCTTCAGCGGGTTGACGCCGACCATGATGGAGTTGTTGTGCACCATGTAGTTTCGTCCGACCATGCCGGAGGAGTTGGCGAGACCGTCCGGGTGTGCGGCGTTCGCCGACCGGAGCAGCAGTGCCGCGGAGTTGACGGCGCCACAGGACACCACCACGGTGCGTGCATCGACGACGAGTTCGGTGCCGCGGTGCCGGATCTGCACGCCGGTGGCCAGGTGCCCGGTCTCGTCGGTGAGCACGCGCTCGGCGTACGCGTTGGTCAGCAGTTCCACCGAGCCGGACGCGATGGCGGGTCGGACGCAGCACACATCCGCGTCCGACTTCGCCAGCACCCGGCAGGGGAACCCGTCGCAGGTCCGACATCGGATACATCCGCCGCCGTCGCGCAGGTCGATGCCCAGTGGGATGTTGGACGGCGTGTACCCGAGGCGCCGCAGTGCGTCGGCCGCCTCCTGTACCGGTGGCTCGTGTCCGATCGCCGGGTAGGGGAAGGGTTCGTCGCGGGGGAGCGTCGGGTCGTCGGTGTGATCGCCGTGGACCCGGTACACCTGTTCTGCCCGTGCGTAATACGAGGCGAAGTCGTCGTACGAGAAGGGCCACTCGGGAGATTCGCCGGCCTCGTGTTGCGTCGACTGGAAGTCTTCACGCCGGAACCGCACCAGCGACGAGCCGTACAGCTTCGTGTTCCCGCCGACGTAGTAGTACGTGCCGGGGCTGAACGGCCTGCCCTCGGTGTCGTACCACTGCTCGGCGTTCGCGTACCGGTGACCTTCGAAGACTTCTTGCGGGTCCCAGTTCTGCTTCTCCTGCGGCAGGAAGTCGCCGCGCTCGATCAGAAGCACGTCGACTCCCGAGTCCGCGAGCGCGTAGGCGAGCGTTCCGCCGCCCATTCCGCTGCCGACGATGACGACGTCGTAGCTGTGTTTGCTCGGGCCTGTGGGCTCCCCCACGGATGCGTCTCTCATGGGTCCTGCTCCTCGGTCGTAGAGAGTGGTGTCACGGATCTGCCGGGCGGGTCGACGTGAACCGGCAGTCGGTGGATGGTTATACGTATAACTAAAGGTTAGCGGCAGTGCCGGGGATGTCAACCCCGCACGAGCAACTCATCCCGGCGGGGGATGAGCTGCTCGCGGCGGTCAGGGCACGAGCGGTCGAGTGAGGTTCTCCGGCCGCAGCACGTCGTCGAGTTGCTCGCGACTGAGCAGACCCCGCTCGAGCACGAGCGCGGCGACGGTGCGCCCGGTCGCGAGTGCGTCGGCGGCGATCGCGGTGGCCGCGGTGTACCCGATGTGCGGGTTGAGGGCCGTGACCACGCCGATGGACGCGTCCACCATGTTCTTCAGATGGTCGACGTTCGCGCCGATGCCGACCACGCAGCGTTCCCGCAGGACGGTGCATCCGCGCGTGAGCAGTTCGATCGTCTCGAACAGGCTGTGCGCGATCACCGGCTCGAAGGCATTGAGCTGAAGCTGCCCACCCTCGGCCGCCATCGTCACCGTCAGGTCGTTGCCGACCACCCGGAAGGCGATCTGGTTCACCACCTCCGGGATCACCGGGTTCACCTTGCCCGGCATGATCGACGATCCTGCCTGTACGGGCGGCAACGTGATCTCACCGAAACCGGCACGCGGCCCCGACGACAGGAGCCGAAGGTCGTTGCAGATCTTGGACAGCTTCACCGCGGTGCGTTTGAGCACCCCGGACAGCTGCACGAACGCCCCGACGTCCTGCGTGGCTTCGATCAGGTCGGACGCCGTCGTCACCTCGATTCCGGTGATCGCGGCAAGATGTTCGCGCACCCGCCACGCGTACTCGTGGTGCGCGTTGAGACCGGTCCCGATCGCCGTTCCACCCAGATTGATCTCGGAGATGAGCGTCGCCGCCTCCCCGAGCCGCTGGGAATCCTCGTCGATCATGAGAGCGAACGTCGCGATCTCCTGGCCCAGGGTCATCGGAACCGCATCCTGCAACTGGGTGCGGCCGACCTTGAGGACGTCGGAGAACTCCGTCGACTTCACCGCGAACTCCGCCGCCAAGTCCCGCATGGCCGCCCGCAGCCTGGTCAGGGCGGTTTGCAGGCCGGCCTTGATTGCGGTGGGGTAGACGTCGTTCGTGCTCTGGCTCATGTTCACGTGCTCGAGCGGATGGAGATACTCGTAGCTGCCGCGCCGGTGACCGAGCAATTCCAGAGCCCGGTTGGCCACCACCTCGTTCGCGTTCATGTTCGTCGACGTGCCGGCGCCGCCCTGGATGACGTCCACGACGAACTGGTCGCGCAGGGCACCGGCCCGGATCTCCTCGCAGGCCGCCACGATGGCGTCCGCTTCGCGCCGCGGCAGCAGGCCGAGGCTCGCATTGGTCTGCGCCGCAGCCTGCTTGACGGACGCCAGCGCCGACACGAGGTCGGGATGGCTGGCCAGCGGAATGCCGGTGATCGGGAAGTTCTCCGTCGCCCGCAAAGTGTGGATGCCGTAGTAGGCGTCGTCGGGGACCTCGCGGTCGCCGAGGAGGTCGTGTTCGGTGCGGGTCATCGTTCGGACGTCACCCGGGTCGGGAGGTCGCCCCACGGGAGCGGGGCGCTGCCGAACTTGGCGGCGCGAAGGTCGCCGGAGCGGGCGTGCCCCTCGAACTTCTCCAGCCGCGACAGGCGGCCGCACACCTCGCCGAGCTTCGCGCTGCTGCCGAGGTCGCGCACCTCCTGGTAGGTGAGCGTCTTGAGGAACTTGCCCACCCACAGACCGCCCGTGTAGCGGGCCGCACCGAGCGTCGGGAGAACGTGGTTGGTCCCGATCAGCTTGTCGCCGTAGGGAACACACGTGCCTTCGCCGAGGAACAGGGCGCCGTAGTTCCGCATGGAGGTCAGGGCCTGACGGGGGTCCTCGGTGAGGATCTGGACGTGCTCCGACGCGAAGACGTCGGCGAGCCGGTACGCCTCGTCGAGCGTGTCCACCACGTGGATCTGGCCGTGATCACGCCACGCGGGGCCGGCGATGGCGTTGGTGACCAATCCGGGGAGCAAGGCGTCGATATGGTCGATCACCGCCCGTCCCACGGACTCCGACGTGGTGATCAGCACGCACGGCGAATCGGGGCCGTGCTCGGCCTGGCTCAGCAGGTCGACGGCGATGGTGAACGGGTCGGCCAGATCGTCCGCGACGATGAGCGTTTCGGTCGGCCCGGCGAAGAGGTCGATCCCGACCTCGCCGAACAGCTGGCGCTTCGCCTCGGCCACGTAGGCGTTGCCGGGGCCGGTGAGGATGGACACCGGGTCGATGGACTCGGTGCCCAGTGCGAGTGCGGCGACCGCCTGCACTCCGCCGAGAACGAAGATCTCGTCGGCGCCGGCAAGGTGCATCGCCGCGACACTGATCTGCGGCGGCTCGCCGGCATTCGGGGGCGTCGTCGCGGCGACGCGTTCGACACCCGCGACCTTCGCGGTGAGGACCGTCATGTGCGCGGAAGCGGTCAGCGGGTAGCGCCCGCCGGGAACGTAGGCGGCAGCCGCGTCGATCGGGACGTTGCGGTGCCCGAGGAACACGCCCGGCAGGGTCTCGACCTCGAGGTCCTGGATGGAGTCCCGCTGCGCCTGGGCGAAGTCGCGAATCTGGCGCTGCGCGAATCGCAGATCGTCGAGGACGGTCTCGGGAACGGACTTCACGATCTCCGCCACCCGGTCCTCGCTCAGCCGGAACGATTCGGGGGACCAACCGTCGAACTTCTCGGAGTACTTCCGGACGGCCTCGTCGCCGTTCGCGCGGACATCGGCGATGACGGCGGCGACGGTGTCGACCACGGCGGGGTTGCTCGCCCGCTGCGCTGGTTCACCGACGGCGGCCTTGAGAACGAATGACATGGGATGCTTCCTTCGGATGAGCGAGGGGCTGGATCTGTTGCCACTCAGCATCGCGGTGCCACACACGTTTCCGACAGTTGCATTGTGGGAACTATTTGCGTCGGTTCATGCACGTTCTGTGTACCATTGAGCATGGTCTTCACCGTCGCCGACGCTCTCGACATCGATCTCCTGAAAGACGCGGGAGCCCGTGTCCTGACCGGATCGGACAGCCTCGACCGTGAGGTCCGCTGGGTGCATTCGTCGGAGATCTCGGATATCGCCCGCTTCCTCCGGGGTGGAGAATTACTCCTGACCGCCGGGCTCGGAATGGGCAGCACGGGCGCCCTTCAACAGGTGTTCGTCCGTGCAGCCGCTCATGCCGGGGCCGCCGCTCTCGTCATCGAGGAGTCGGGACGGATGTTCGACCGCGTACCGGATGCAGTGGTCGCCGAAGGGCAGGCCTGCGGCCTGCCGATCATCGCCCTTGCCCGCGAGGTGTCGTTCGCCGGTGTCTCGTCGCAGGTGCACGAGATCCTGACCGACAAGCGCCTGCAGGCGCTCACCCACGAACGAGAAGTCGAGTCCACGTTCTCGAATCTCCTCCTGGACGGCGCCGACTACCTCTCGATCGTGCAGACGCTGGCCGAACTCACCGACGGCACGGTGGTACTCGAGAACATCGCACATCGCGTGATGGCGTACGTCGGCGAATTCGACGAGGAGGCCGGCATCGAGGACTGGGACCGGCACGCGCGGGGCCTCCACAGCGACGACAGCGGATGCGTCCGCAGACCGGTCTTGATGCGCGGTCAGCCGTGGGGCTGGATTCACGTCTTCACCGACCGGCCCGCGACCGAACGGTCCACCGCGGCCTTCGCGACCGAACGTGCCGCCGCGGCCGTCGCGATCTCGTTGCTGACCGACCGGAGCCGCGAAGCGAGGGACGATCAGCGGAGCACGGCACTGATCACGCGACTACTGATCGGCGATCTCTCCGGGGCCGAATTCGTCGATCAGGCAGGAAGACTCGGGTACCAGCTGGGGTCGGGACAGATCGTCGTCGTCATCGCGAACAAGGATGCCCGCGACGAGTCGTCCGGTCCGCGCGCCGGCCGTCAGATCGACACGGGTGCGATCAGCGCCGACATGGGCGACTACGTCGTGGCTGTGGCGGCGGAGTCCGGCCGGACCCGCGCCGAGCTCGCGGGTCTGCTCGGGAAAATGGAGCACGGCGGCGGTATGAGCCGCGCGGTGCCCGCATCGATGCTGCAGGTCGCGGTCACACAGGCGAAGAGTGCCGCCGCGGTGTCGCGCTCCCTGCCTGCCTCACCCATGCTGCATTTCGACGACCTCGGCGTCGAACGTCTGCTCGTGACGTTGGCGCAGGGGCCCGAGCTCGCCAGTTTCGTCGAGGACGAGCTCGGCCCACTGCTCACGAAGGACGCGCAGTCCACGACCCCGCTGTTGCCGACGCTGCGAGCATTCCTTTCCGTCGACGGCCGCAAGACCGAAGCGGCGGAGAAACTCTTCATCCAGCGCCGGACCTTGTACAACCGGCTCGACCGCATCGCCGCGATCCTGGGCAAATCCCTGGACGATGCCGCCACTCGCCAAAGCCTGCTGCTCGCGGTGAAGGGGCTGGATCTGCTCGAGGGGTCGTCGGTCGTGGCTCGACGGAGCGGGCGACCATGACGCTGTCGCCGGCTTCTCATTCTGTGCAGTCTGCGCGCAGGAGGTACACGGTCTGTACCTGTTGTGCGGCGCGTCACCTTCGTAGTGTTTTCACCAAGATTCCGGCCATCCAGTCGGCGTTGATCGAAAGTTCACGCACTCGCTACTCGCTGAACGGACGCCTACCCCCGTAGGCGCCCGCGGCGGTCCGAGACCTACCGCAAGGACGAAATCATGGCAACACATGGAGCAGGCACCGCTCCCGTGCTCGACCATACACGCGTGCGTAAGGCGCGAATCGCGACGTTCTTCGGCTTCTTCCAGCTGGGCGCCGTGATGTTGATGTGGTCGACGAGCACCACCTCGTTGCGTAGTCACCTCGGATGGGAAGGCGACGGCGGCGACTCTCAGTTCGGCCTCCTCGCGCTGTCGATCGGTATCGGCGCCGCTGTCGGCTGTTTCGCCATCGGCCCCTTCATCGATCGGTACGGTCCGAGAAACACGGCCATGCCCACGATGGTCGTCTACCCCCTCTGTTACATCCCCCTCGCGTTCCTCGACGGACTGGTCGGAGCGATGGTGATCGGCGTGCTCATCGGACTGCTCCGCGGTGCCTTCGACACGGCGTTCAACACCCATGGTGTGCAGGTCGAGCGGTACTACGGGCGACCCATCATGTCCGCGTTCCACGCCGCCTACCCGGCGGGTGGCTTCGTTCTCGGACTCGTCGGCAGCGCTCTGGCGCGGCACTTCACCGACAGCCCGGCCGTCGCCTACATCTCGATCGGCGTGGTCCTGTCGGTACTCGGTGTCGTCTTCGGTAAGTGGCTTCTCTCCCTTGACGAGTTGCTGCCTCCGGAACGGGACGAGATTCCGGGCGCCGCCGACCCCGCGCACCCGGGGAAGCGTTCGGCCACCACGGCGACGCTTCTCGTGATGATCGGATTCGGTGTGCTCCTGCTCGGATCGATGTTGAGCGAGGGCGCGGTCCTGGACTGGGGTCAGGAATTCGTTCGCCGCGCGGTCGGCACCACGGCGGGCCTGGCAGCGACGGCTGTCACGCTCTACTCGGGAGCGCAGTTCGTCGGCCGGTTGTTCGGCGACAAGCTGGCCGAGTACTTCGGCGCTCGACTCATCGTCGGTGCGAGCGGTGTCATCGGTGCCGCCGGTGCGCTTCTCGCGATGCTGGGTGGCTCGGCGCCGCTCGCCCTCACCGGTTTCGTGTTGCTGGGCCTGGGCCTGGCGTGCATGGCGCCCCTCATGCTGTCGGCGGCCGGTCGACGCGATCCCGAGAACGCGGGACGGAACATCGGTCTGGTCAACGCAATCGGCTACGTGGGCATGCTCGTCGGGCCGGCCGCGATCACCGTCGTCGTCGACAACCTCGGTATCGAATGGATGCCGCTGCTGCCGGCCATCCTTCTCGCGCTGATCGCGATCGGCGGTCCCACGCTGATGCGCCTGGTGCCGCGCTACCACAAGCCGGCGTCGGAGACGACCAGGCACGAGGTCGCGACCGGATAGGTCGTCCGCCACTTCCGGTTCCTGCGGTCCGGTACCTCTCCCGAGGTGCCGGACCGCCTTTCGTGTCCTGACCAGGTGATACGATTAACCATCCCTCGACACGAACTGGAGACAGCTGTGCCTACCGAGAGTCCACCGTTGAAGCGCGGTGAGCGTGGCTGGAAAACAGCAACTTTCGTCATCTTCGTCGGAACGGGGATCACCTATGCGTCCTGGGTGACCCGCACCCCGGCCATTCGCTCGTCCCTCGGAGTCGGCACGGGCGACATGGGTCTGATCATTCTCGGTCTGTCGATCGGATCGATGGCGGGACTGCTGCTCGCCGGTCCCGTCGTCGCCCGGATCGGTGCCCGTCACGTCATCACGGCCGCGGCCACCGTCGCGAGCCTCGGCCTGTTCACGGTGGGGCTCGGTTCGGGTGTCGCGATCGCGGCCCTGGTCGGTCTGGGACTCGCGTTCACCGGTGCGGGATTCGGCATGTGCGAGGTGGCCCTCAACGTCGAGGGCGCAGCGATCGAGAAGCGCATGGGACGCAGCTTCCTTCCGTCGCTGCACGGTGCGTTCAGTCTCGGAACGCTCGCCGGCGCGGGCCTCGGGGCGGTCGCCGAACTGCTCGATGTTCCGGTGCCGGTGCATCTCGGGGTGCTGGCCGTCGTGGTCCTCGTGTCGAGCGTGAGCGTCGTGGCGCTGCTACCTCCGGCTACCGGACGAGAGGCCGGGCGCACCCGCCGTCGATCCGGTACGTCCGGCGGTCCGACCATCTGGCGGGACACCCGGATCGTTCTCCTCGGCCTGATCGCACTGGGCATGGCGTTCGCGGAAGGCAGCGCCAACGATTGGCTTCCACTGGGAATCGTCGACGGGTACGGCGTCGGATCGGCCACCGGCGCCGCGTTCTACGTCGTGTTCGTGGCCGCGATGACGTCGGGCCGCCTGCTCGGCGGGCGTGTCGTCGACCGGTACGGCCGCGCTGCGACCGTCCGCTGGTCCGCGGCGCTCGCGGTGGCGGGGGTCCTGATCGTGATCCTGGCGGGGAACCTGGTACTCGCCGCGCTCGGCTGTGCGTTGTGGGGTGTCGGTGTCGCTCTCGGATTTCCGCTCGCGCTGTCCGCGGCGGCCGACTCGGGGGCCGACGCCGCGCGACGCGTCAGCGCGGTGTCGACGCTCGGGTACATGGCATTTCTGGTCGGTCCGCCGCTCCTCGGGCTGCTCGGGGAACAGTTCGGACTCCTGCAGGCCTTCTACGTCGTTCTCGCCGGCGCCGTCCTCGCCGGGCTCGTGGCGAGCAAGGCCGGGGAAACCCGTGAGACCGAGGAGTCTCCGCTCGCCCGCGTGAGGTGAGAGCGGCTCGAGGTGAGCACGCGATCGCCCGGCCTCTGAGAACGAGGCCGGGCGAACCGTGATCGGATCACATCACACTGCGGCAGAAGCGATCTCCGGCGCCACGCGCAGCGCGTTGGCCGCGATGGTCAACGCGGGATTGAGCGCCGCCGACGACGGGAAGAACGAGCCGTCCACGACCCACAGATTGTCGACGTCGTGACTGCGACAGTGGGGGTCGAGGACACTCGCCGCCGGATCGGTACCCGCGACCGCGGTTCCGCACATGTGCGAGTTCGTCGCGATCCCCATCCGCTCGGTGAGGATGATCGGATACCCCGCCTTGCGGACCGCCGCGGAGACGCGGCGAACCAGTTCACTGTGCGGTGCCGTGTTGTTGGGCGTCCAGTCGACGATGATCCGGTCGCCGTCGATCCGGACCCGGTTGTTCCGCGTCGGCAGATCCTCGGTGGTGAGGTAGATGTCGAGGCTGCGATCCACCACCGCCTTCAGCGCCCACGTCGGAGCCCAGGGCCGCGCCCCCTTCACGTGCGCGGCCTGCAGTTTGCCGAGCATCTGCAGATTGCCGAGCGGGTACTCGTTGTTCGGGCCCGCGACGTACCAGTCGTTGATTCCCAGCGTCTTCTGCCACGCAGTCGTGTTCGTGCGGAAGGGGTTGACGCCCATGAAGAACGTGCTGTTGTGCACCATGTAGTTCCGGCCCAGCAGCCCTGACGAGTTGCCGAGGCCGTCCGGATTCCGTTCGTCGGCCGATCGGAGCAGCAGTGCCGCGGTGTTGACCGCCCCTGCCGAGACCACGAACTGGTTGGCCGTGATCCGGATCGTGCGACCACGGAACTCGGCCTCCGCGGCGACGATTCGCGTGCCCTTCGCATCGGTGAGCAGACGCGTCACCTTCGCTTCGGTGAGCAGACGCACCCGCTCCGACTCGAGAGCGGGCCGCAGCGCGCGGTTCTCCGCCTCACTCTTGTGATCGGTCTGCGACGGGGTGCCGTCCGA
Source organism: Rhodococcus mengyinensis (assembly GCF_048381435.1). Classification (NCBI taxonomy): domain Bacteria; kingdom Bacillati; phylum Actinomycetota; class Actinomycetes; order Mycobacteriales; family Nocardiaceae; genus Rhodococcus; species Rhodococcus mengyinensis. Next base: position 16,804 of record NZ_JBLWIT010000054.1, read on the forward strand.
CGCCGTCGACTGCCTGCGATGCTCCTGCGTGGTCAGGTTCATGCCGTTCGGTGTGTGGAACGGGTGCAGTCCCTGTCGACGAAGCGAGGACGCGAAACGCTCGATCGTCGGCTCGTGCGGCAACGGCGGCAACGGGTACGGAGACGACCGCGGCGGTTCCGTCGGATCCTCGCCGTCGATACCGTGCACCTGGTAGAGGCGCTCCGCCGCGGCGTAGAACGGTTCGAGATCGGCGTAGCCGAACGGCCACTTCGGTGAGATGCCGTCGTAGTGCTGCGTCTCCTCGAAATCCGTGACGCGGAAGCGGGGGAGGCTGCCGCCGTAGAACTTGGTGTTACCGCCCACCCAGTAGTACACGCCGGGCTGGAACGGTTCACCGTTGCTGCCGTCGAACCACGGTTCCGCGGTCTTGTACCGGCCTTCGAGGAACATTTCCGCGGCCTGCGAGTTCTCCACCTCGCGGGGGAGGAACCGCCCGCGCTCGACGACCAGGACGTCGACGTCCCGATCGCGGAGCGCCCACGCCAGCGTCGAACCACCCATCCCGGATCCGACGACCACGACATCGGCGGTGACCGTGTCGGAGTCGCCCACATCGACCACCGCGCCTTCGCGCAGCGGTGAATACGCGTCGATCTGATCGTGTCCGGACGTTCTCACAGGTGCTGTTCCTTGGCTCGGGTCGCCCAGTACTCGTCCTGACGCTCGTCCTCGATGTACGCGGGAACGGGGAAGTCCCACCAACCGGGAACCCACGGTCCCGCCGCATCACGATCGGTCGGGATTTCGATCAGCGCAGGCGCTTTCGAGTCGAAGGCCTTCCGGTAGGTGCTCTCGAGGTCGGCCGGGTCGTCCACCCGGAACGATTCGAGTCCGAACGACTGGCCGAGTGCCTTGAAGTCGGGGCTGTACGGGGTGCCGTCGGGGCGATTGAACTCGGTGCCGATGTGCCGGCTGGTCTGCTTGCGTTGCCCACCGCGGATGGACATGAAGCCCGCGTTGTCCTGGACCACGAAGAGCACCGGAATGTCGTGCTGCACGCAGACACCGATCTCCTGCGATGTCATGAGGAAGTCGCCGTCACCGAGCACGCACGCCACCTGCCGGTCAGGGGCGGCGAGCTTGGCGCCGATCGCGGCAGGCACGGCCCAGCCCATGGACGAGAATCCGCCGGACGTCAGGTGGGTGCGCGGGTGATACACCGGGAACGTCTGCTTCACGGCGCCCTGGCTGTTGCCGGAGCCGGCGACGATGATGCCGTCCCGTTCCATCACCGACCGCAGACCGCCGAGGGGGCGCTGGGAGGTGAACGGGAACCGGTCGGAATCGCGCCGGCCTGCGAGCTTGGTCTCCCACTCGGCCTTCAGCTGCTCGAGTTCGGCGAGGTATTCGGACCGGTCGGCGCTGCTGCGGGGGAGGGAGGCGACGATCGCGGCGACGGTCGGCTTGGCGTCGGCGACTATGCCGACCTCGGCCGGGTAGTTCTTGCCGATCTCGTGCGGATCGATGTCGATGTGGATGAGCTTGGCGGGCGGAATCGAGAACGTGACTCCCTGCGCGTAGCTGGAGGAAGACCAGTCGGTGAACCGGCATCCGATGGAGATCACCACGTCGGCGCGGGACGCGACGGCGTTGCCCACGATCGTTCCTGTCTGGCCGACGCTGCCCGCGAACAGGGCGTGGTCCTCGGGGAACGCGCTCTTGCCGTTCCACGTGGTGACCACGGGGATCTGCCACGCCTCGGCGAGGGCGAGCACCTCGTCGGCCGAGTCGGACGTGATGGCGCCGCCGCCGACGACGATCACCGGCCGGCGTGAGTCACGGAGCACGTCGACGGCCTTGTCGATCGCCAACGGGTCGGGCTGCTGGAGCCCGACCGGCAGCCGCCGTGCGAGGTCGTGAAGGGAGACGTCGGCGGCCTCGGCCTGCACGTCCATCGGCACCTCGATGTGCGCGGGCCCCGGGCGACCGGTCAGCATGGTGCTGAACGCACGGTGCATGATGAACGGCAGTTCCTCCACGCGGGTGGCGACCCAGCTGCGCTTCGACACTGCGTCGGTGACCTGCGGAAAGCCGTTGTCGGTGTGCCGCTCGAGTTCCTGGAGCAGACCACGCCCGCGCATGTGAGTGGGCGGCCCGCCGGTGATGCACAGCAGACTCGTCGAGTCGCTGTACGCGGTCGCGAGACCGAGCACGGTGTTCGCCGCGCCGGCCCCGATCGACGCCACCGCGGCCATCGGCTTCCCGGACACCCGGTAGTACCCGTCCGCGAGGTGCGTGGCGCTCTGCTCGTGGTAGACCTGGATGAACGGGATCTCGGACCCCTTCTCCAGGAACGCATCGGTGAGCGACCAGATCCCGTGGCCGGGAATTCCGGTGACGTACTCGACGCCGTACTGCTTCAGGACCTGGGCGACCACCTGCCCGCCGGTCAATTTCGCCATGATCGTTTCTCCTTGCTGTGTCAGTTCGCTACGCGGGCGGCGTAGCGCAGTCCCTGCTTGGTCAGTCGGCGCACGTTCGGCTCCGACAGGTCTGCCGGCGTGTGGCCGATCGAGTGGTAGAAGACCCGACCGGCGCCCCACTGGCGCACCCACGCCACCGGGCTGCGCAAGCCCTCCAGCCAGGGCAGGTGCTCGCCGCTGAACTCGGTCTCCGCGAGCACCCGGTTGTTCGGGTCGACGTGCATGTAGTACTGCTCGGACGCCACCGCGAAGTCCTCGACACCGGCGGTCACCTCGTGCTCGCGGTCGGTGATGCTCACCTTGTACGGCTGCGGGAAGGCCTCTCCCGCAGGATGTTCGACGAAGTCGCCGCCGAGGAGGAAGTGGTACTTCAGGCTCGCCCGGAACGCGGCGGCGGCGCCGTGCCACGCCGCGACCCCGGTTCCGGCCGCGACGGCGTCGAGCAGGTTCTTCTCCTGCGAATCGCTCAGGTCTTCGGTGGTGAGCGCGTTGTTCCAGCCGAGCACGATCAGGTCGTATCCGGTCAGGTCGCGATCGAGGGTGAAGATGTCCTGCGACTCCTCGACCTGGTAGTTCAGCTCGGAAAACAGTTCGCGTGCCCATGCGGCGATGTCGTACGGATGGTGGCCGGGCCAGCCGCCGTAGAGGTAGAGGACCTTGGTCATGAGTGCTCCCATGGATGATGAAACCGGAAATGGTGAAACGATTAACTTATGGTGGTGAATCGTATCACCGGCTGGAGAGCTGTCAATGGCTGATGTCGAGGGAACGTGGGACGCGTCCGGACGCGTCCGGACGCGGACTAGGATCGGGCTTTGCCAATTGTGCGCTCCGGTGCGCAACGGCCGGTTGCGGCCGATGATCGCCGACGAGGGAGCACCACTTGGTCACGATGAAGGACGTCGCCCGAGCGGCCGGAGTATCGGTCGCCACCGTCTCCTACGCCTTCAGCAAATCGTCGAAGGTTTCTGCGACACAACGGGAACGCATCTATTCCGTCGCCGCGGAACTCGGCTACGCGGGGCCGAACATCGCCGGGAGCAGTCTGCGGTCGGGACGGATCGGCGCGGTCGGGGTGATCGTGCCCGATTCCCCGGTTCAAGCGCTCGAGGATCCGTCCGTGACCCTGCTGATGAAGGGCATCGCGGAGATCGGGAACTCGGCCGACATCGCCCTCACCCTGTTTCCGGCCTCACGTGGTGGCTCCCCGGATTCACCACCGAACTCGCTGGTTCTCCGTGGACTCGTGGACGGCGTGGTCATCCACAACGTCCCCGACGGTCATCCCCTGGTCGAGGCGATCATCGCGCGCGGTATCCCGGCCGTCGTCGTCGATTCGCCCAGAAGCGCGGGACTGCCGTTCGTGGCCATCGACGACCGCCACGGCGCCTACCTGCAGATGGACCACATCCTGAGCCTGGGCCATCGACGCATCGGGATCATCGTCGACAAGCTCGGCCAGGATTCCGACTGCCGGATGGTCACGGCGGACGACGTCGGCGCGGCGACCGAACGCAACGCGCGGGAGCGGCTCGCCGGCTACTTCGCCGCCGCCCGCGACCACCACCTCCCGGTGGAGGAACTGTCGATCGTCGTGGCGGGCAACATCGATCGCGCCGCGGGCGCCGAGGCCACCCGGATCCTGCTCGACGCGGCTCGGCCGACCGCTCTGGTGGCGACGTCCGATGTGCACGCGGTGGCGACGTGGCAGGTGTTACGCGAGCGCGGCCTGACGGTGCCCGACGACATGTCCGTCATCGGCTTCGACGACGCACCCGTCGCAGAGCTTCTCGGTCTCAGCACAATTCATCAACCGATCGTCGAGAAGGGCCGCGCGGCCGCGACGATCCTGCTCGATCGGCTGGGCGGCGGCACCCGCACACGATCGTTGATGAAGACGTCGCTGGTCGTCCGCGCGAGCACCGCGCCGCCGCGCGAATCCAGCACCGCGCCGCCGCGCGAATGATGGCGATGCTCCGCGACGGCCGGGTGTCATCCTCCATGATGGATCGATGACGACTGCGGTGCCGCGACTGGGCGTGACGTTCATCCCGACGATCGAACCCGAGAAGTTGAAGGACTTCGCGCGGGTGGCCGAGGACAGCGGCCTCGACGAGATCTGGTTGTGGGAAGACTGTTTCAAGGAGAGCGGCGTGGCTGCGGCGGCCGCGGCACTCGCGTGGACGGAGCGAATCCACGTCGGTGTCGGGTTGATGCCCGTCCCGTTGCGCAACGTCGCGCTCACCGCGATGGAGATCGCCACGCTAACCCGGTTGTTTCCCGGTCGAGTGATCGCGGGCGTCGGACACGGGGTGCAGAGGTGGATGGAGCAGGTGGGCGCGCGGGTGGCGTCACCGATGACGCTCCTCGAGGAGTATGCGGTGGCGCTCCGTGCCCTCTTGGACGGTGAATCGGTGAGCACGGACGGCCGGTATGTCCGGCTCGATCGTGTGAAACTCGACTGGCCTCCCACCGAACGGGTTCCGTTGATGCTCGGCGGCGAGGGGCCCAAGTCGATTCGCCTCGCGGCACGTCTGGGTGACGGTAACCTCGTCACCTCTGCGGTGGGTGACGACGACATCCGCAGGACCCGCGACCTGATCGTCGAGGAGATCGGCGACGAACGGGCGTCGTCGCATCGCATGGTCGTCCCGAAGATCGCCGCCACCGGCGAGGGTGCGCGACAGCGGGTGGACGAGGAACTGGCGCGGTGGGAGAAGCCGGCCGACAAGGGAATCGGGATCGCCGGCGACGCGAACACCGTCGCCGAGGAGGTGCGAAGGCTCGCCCGCCTGGGCGCGACGTCGGTGGCCTTCGCACCGACCGAGGACGAACCGGATCTGCTGGGATTCGTCGAGTTCCTCGGTCGCGCCGTCAAACCCCTCATCCCCACGTGAGTGGGAAAGAGTGCCCGGGCACACTTTCCCACTCACGTGCGGGTCAGTTGCCGGTCGGCCAGGTGTCAGACAGGGTATAGCCGGTCGGGAACGGGTCGGCGGGGTCGAGCCCGACCTGGCTGAGTTCGGTGATGTACGCCTGGCCGCTCACGCGGGGAACCACGGCGTCGTACGTTCCGACCTTCGTCAGTCGGTCGATCCGGCTCTCGAAGCGACTGCCGATCACCGATTCGTGCACGAACTTCTCCCCGACCTCGATGAGGCCCTTCGCCTTCAGCACCGCCAGTCGAGCGGACGTGCCGGTGCCGCAGGGCGAGCGGTCGAGTCGGCCGGGGGAGACCACCACGGCATTCCGGGCGCTCAGCACCCCGTCGGTGCGTGAGAGGGGGCCGACGAACTCGGTCTGGGTGATTCCCGCGAACTCGGGATTGGTCGGGTGCACCGCGGGGATCTGCTCGGCGGCGGCGGTCTTGAGCTTCTGTCCGAGGTCGCAGATCTCGCGGGCCTCGTCGGGTTGCAACTTCAATCCGAGTTGGTCGGCGTCGGCGAGCACGTAGGCCATGCCACCCCACGCCACGTCGACGGTCAGGGTGCCGTAGCCGTCGAGTTCGAGCGGCACCCCGATCTCGTAGGCGAACGCGGGCTGGTTCTCGAATTCGACGCTCGTCACCTTGCCGTTCTCGCAGGTGCAGCGAATGCGGATGAGCCCGGCGGGTGCTTCCAGCACGATGTCGGTGACCGGTTCGACCATGGGAATCATGCCGGTCTCGAGCAGCGCGGTGGCGACGCACATGGTGTTGCTGCCCGACATGGCCGGGTACTCCGTGGACTCGGCGATGACGTAACCCATCTGGGCCTCGGGATCTGTCGCCGGGACGACGAAGTTGACGCACTGGGTCACCGAGCCCCGCGGCTCGTGGAGCAGCAGCTGCCGGAGGTCGTCGCGGTGCTCGCGGAAGTGCTTCATCTTGTCGAAGACCGTGGCGCCGGGGACGTCGCCGATTCCGCCGGTGACGACGTTGTTGATCTCGCCCCCGACGTGACACTTCACTACGTTGACTACTCGACTCCAGCGCACGATCTTCCTCCGTGTGTTCGTCTGCGTTGCGGTGGCCTGGTTCCACCCTGCCAGGGCTGAACTTCTCTGCGCCTGCGGGCGAGAGGCGAGGCCGGCAGCGGGGGTGATTGCTGCCGGCCTCTGCGCACGTGTCGGGGAAGGGTCACTCCGTGATGAACGCGCGCGGTCTTCTTGGTGGTGACTAGCGGGCGTAGGTGAGTCCGGTCTCGGCGATGAGCTTGGTGAGCTCTTCCTTCTTGTCCGCGGACAGCTCACCGTACGGTGCGCGGGGCACTCCGAGGTCCACGCCGACGGCCTGAGCGGCGGCCTTGGTGGCCACGGCGTAGCCTTCCTTGCCGAGGAAGTCCAGGACGTTCCACAGCCGCTTGAAGATTTCGAGGGCCTCGGTGTACTTGCCGGCCTTGGCGAGTTCGTAGATCGCGACGCACTCCTTGGGGGCGAAGTTGGGCGCACCCCAGATGGAACCGGCGGCACCGGCGGAGAAGGCGGGCAGCACGATCGTGTCCCAGCCGACGAAGGTGTCGATGGCGTCGCCGAGGTTGAAGATGAGGTCGAAGGCCTGCTCGATCGACCCGGACGTGTCCTTGATGTACCGGACGGCGTCCGTGCGTTCCAGCAGTTCACGGTAGAACGGGCGATCCAGGTTCATTCCCGTGACACCCGGCAGGTTGTACGCGATCACCGGGATGTTCGCCGCTTCGCCGACGGTGGCGAAGTACTCGATGACCTCGTGGCGGGTGGGGGCCTCGTAGAAGGGCTGCACCAGCAGGACGGCGTCGGCGCCTGCGTCGGCTGCGTGCCGGGACAGTTCGATGGCCTCCGCGGTGCGGGTAGAGCCGGTCTGGGGTGCGACGGGCACGCGACCGGCGGCCTGGTCGATGACGACCGTGTTGACGAGTTTGCGCTCGTCGAGCGTGAGTGCTGCGAACTCTCCGGTGCTGCCGCCGGGGACCAGGCCGTGCAGTCCGTTCTCGATCAGGAAGTCGACGTGGTTGCGCAGTGCGCCTTCGTCGACGGAGCCGTCCTGGGCGAAGGGAGTGGAGACGGCGGCGAGGATGCCACCCAGCTTCTTGGTCATGTCGTGTCCTTGTTCGGTGGTGGTGGTCGATGCCCGTTGTGGGGTCCTCGACTGGTGAACTTCCGGGAACTCGCTCTGGCCTTCGACAATTGTTGAATTGACGATTGTCGACAAGAGAACGATGTCAAATCTAAGGTCGATCCTCGGTGGTGTCAAGGGATCGGCCGGGGTTCTTCGGCCGCTATTCGCCGACGGTGATGGGATCGCGGCGGAGGGGCTCCGCCTCCGCCCGCGCATCGACTTTCCGGCCCGCGGTTTCGTGGAGCGTCGCCGCCGCCACGATGGCCATCACGCCCGTCACGATCAGGATGACCGAGGGCGCCAACGGACTGCCGGTTGCCGCGATCAGATACGTCGCCACATACGGCGCGGTGCCGCCGAAGACTGCCACCGAAATGTTGAATCCGATCGAGAATCCTGCGTACCGAACACGACTCGGGAAGATCTCCACCATCGCCGCGCCCGACGCGGACATGAACATGGCGAGGCAGATCCCCATCGCGGCGTGCGCAACGACGATTGCGGGGACATTCCCCGTCGCGAACACCATGAACGCGGGATACACGATCAGCGTGCTCGATACGGCACCGAGGATGATCACCGGTTTGCGGCCGTAGCGGTCGGAGAAGCGGGCGAACACGAAGATGGCGACCGCCGCCGAGCACAGGCAGGTGACCGTCGACGCGGAGGCCAGGCCGAACGAGAATCCCACTTCCGACTGCAGATACGTCTCCATGTAGACGAAGATGAAGTAGAAGGCCGCGGCCTGCAGCGCAATGCACCCGACCACCTGCACGATCTGCCGGCGACTGGTCGCGAGGGCATCCTTGACCGGAGACTCGCTGACTTCTCCCGACGACTGGAGTCGTTCGAATTCCGCAGTGTCGCTGAGCTTCAGGCGAATGTAGAGACCGACCAACCCGAGCGGTCCCGCGATGAGGAAGGGGATCCGCCAGCCCCATTCGAACATCGCCGTTTCGCTCAGTGCGGCGTTGAGGCCGAGGATGAGAACCGAGGCCGCCGCGTTGGCGAGATAACTCGAGCAGTGCCAGAAGCTGACGGTGCGCGCCCGCCTGCCACGTTTTGCGGACTCGACGAGGAACGTCGCCGCACCGCCGGGTTCGCCGCCGGCGGCGAAACCCTGAATGATCCGCAGTGTCACCAGCAGTGCCGGGGCCGCGAGGCCGATGGTGGCGTATCCCGGCAGCAGACCGACCGCGAACGTCGACAGCGACATCAGAATGATCACTGTCGCAAGAATCTTCTTGCGGCCGACCTTGTCTCCGAGTCGGCCGAAGACGAAGCCGCCGATCGGATTCATCAGGAACGCGACTCCGAACGCGGCGAACGTTGCCAGCAGGCTCGTCGCCGGATTTTCGGAGGGGAAGAAGATCCTGCCGAGCAGAACGGCGAGGAATCCGTATGCGGCGAAGTCGAACCAGGTGATGAAGTTTCCGATCGCGGCGGCCGTGATGGCCCGCCGCATCTCGGGGCCGTGCAAACCGCCCTGTACTTCCGTCATGAGTCTTCCGATCGATCGAGGTTTATTGTCGACAATCTGTGTGCGAGATGGTGCTGAACGAAGATGGGTGTCGGGGTGTGCTCAGCTGCAGCGGGTCGGGATGAATTCCCCTGCCGCATTGCGCGTGGTTTCCCCGTGAGGCGCGTTGGCCAGACCGACGGTCACGGGCCCCTGCGCCGGGTCGACGGCATCCATGATCGACCACGGCACGCGGAAGACCCGCCCCGGTGACGCGGCCCACGGCAGCAGCGTGGTCGCGACGACGCGACCCCGCTGCGAGACAGTCACCTTCGGGAAGCGGACCAGCTGATCGGTCCACAGCAGCAGGCGCCGGCGTGGTGGGGCGGGGTCGCCTGCCCGGAGCAGTCCCGGGGAAACCCAGCGGAACGGCGGGGCCGCGAGGATGCGTACCGCGGTCGTACCCGGATCGATCGCTTCGCCGGCGTCGAGGAACGCGGCCACCCGGTCTGCGACGAACGTGCCGTCGAGGGCTGCGATGTCGGCGGTGTCGACCGGGTGCAGGACGTTGCCCGCGGCGAAGACGTCCGGCCGGCTGGTGCGCAGGGCGGTGTCGACCAGCGGTCCCTTCGTTCCGGGGTCGATGGCGATACCCGCCGTGCGCGCGAGTTCGTGGTCCGGGATCCAGTCGCCGGTGAAGACGACGGTGTCGCACTCGACGATCTCGCGTGCGCCGGTGTCGAGATTTTCTATCTCGACCGCCTCCAGATTGCCGTGGCCGATGACGCGCACGACGCGGGTGCGGGTGGCGATCGGGAGCCGGAACAGTGCCTTGCCGGGAATGGTGAAGGCGGCGTAGGACTCCGGCGACGAGTGCTGCGTCGTCATGAGCACGGTCCTGCACCCGGCGTGCTTCAGCGTCATGACCGCGGACCAGCTCACTAGTTCGCCACCGACGACCACCGCGCGCGTTCCGACCCGTCCGTGGTGCAGGTGCACGATGTTCTGCAGTTGTCCGGTGGTGTAGACCCCGGACGGTCTGTCGCCGGGAATCATGCGGGCCGGGCGGGCACGCTCGCGGGCACCGGTGGCCAGGACGAGTGCCCTGGACTCGATGCGGAGGAGACCCGCGGGTGAGGTGACGTCGAGCGCGCCGTCGGGATGCACCGCCGTCACCATCGCGTTCGGCATGATGTCGGCGCCCGCGGACTTCGCATCCCGCACCAGGCGTTCGGCGTAGGCCGGGCCGCCGATGAACGTGTGCAGGTCTCGGATGCCGTAGCCGGGGTGATCGCAATGGCGCGGGATCCCACCCGCACGGCTTTCACGGTCCAGGACGAGAGCCTGGCGCCCGTGGACCTTTCCGAGCTGTGTGGCCGCAGCCAACCCGGCGGGACCTGCGCCGACAATGGCGACCTCGGCGGTGATCACCGTGCGTGAGGTATCTGGAGCGCTCATCGGACGGCTTCCTTCCGGGTCTCGGTCGCCTCGGGCGAACCGGCGGGGCATCGGTGTGCATCGACGAGCGAACCGATCTCGGCGCCGCAGAAGAAGCCCTGGCACCGGCCGTTCATCGCCCTGGTGCGGCGACGGAGCCCTTCGAGTCCGGCCGGGGGGATCAGCGACTGATACGCGTCGCGGATCTCACCCGCCGTGACGCGCTCGCAGAAGCAGACCACCCTGCCGTATTCACTGTCACGAGCGATGAGTTCGGCGTCCTGATACGGGCGAGTGAATGCCTCGCCGATGTTCGGCATCCGGGGCGGCGGCGGCAATTCGGTGCGTGCGCTGTCGAGAGCGCCTGCCTTGGTGAGCAGTTCGCCGACGTACTCGGCCACCGCCATTCCGGACGTCAGCCCGGTCGAGCGGATTCCACCGACCAGGACGTAACGCCGATCGTGGTCGACCTCGACGAGGTAGTCGCCGTGATCGGTGGCGGCACGGAGTCCGGCGTACGTGGCGGTGACCTCCTCCTCGAGCAGGCGCGGCATCAGCTTGGCGCCCTTGTCCAGCAGGAACTCGAAGCCGGCTTCCGACGTCGCCGTCGCGGAACGGTCGGTGAGGTCTTCCGCGGTGGGCCCGAGCATCACGTTGCCGTAGATCGTCGGGCTGACCAGAACACCCTTGCCGCGGGACGTCGGGACGGGGAGCACGATCTTGTCGATCAGCGTTCGTGCGAGCTTGTCGTAGACGAGCAGTTCGCCGCGCCGCGGGGTGACGTGGAATCGGTCGTAGCCGAATTCCCTGTCGATGTAGTCGGCTCCCAGCCCGGCGGCATTGATCACCCACCGCGCGCCGATGTCGCCGCTCGACGTGTGCAGGATCGTCCGCTCGGCCAGGGTGGTCACCGATTCGGCGCGGGTCCGCGTCCGCAGCGTCACTCCGCGGGCGACGGCATCCGTCGCCAGTGCGAGGTTGGTGGTCCAGGTGCAGATGATCGACTCGTCGGGGACGGTGAGTCCGCCGAGCGCGCCGTCACCGAGCGCGGGCACGAGCCGGTAGATCTCGTCGGCGTCGATGATGTCGCAGTGGGGGTAGCCGTTGTCGGCGGCCTTGTCGCGCAGGCCCGGCAGTGCGGCCAGTTCCTCGTCGTTCCATGCGACGAGGATGGCGCCCGAGCGTTCGACGGGAATCCCGGTCTGCTGTGCGTATTCGGAGAGCAGGGTGTAACCGCGGCTCACCATGCGGGATTCGAGTGTGCCCGGCTTCGCGTCGAATCCGGTGTGCAGGATCGCCGTGTTCGCCTTGCTCGTCCCGTCGCCCACGTCGTCCCGCGCCTCGACGAGTGCCACGGTGTGGTGATATCCGGCCAGCTCCCGCGCGATCGCCGAGCCGACGATGCCCGCACCGAGCACGACGAAATCGTAATCGGGGGGCGGAGGGGTGTCAGTCATCGCTTTTCTCCTGTGGCAGCGCCGCTCGTGCGGCCGCCCGCCAGTGGTGTCGGAATTCTGCCGCGCGGTCGACCGACCACCGCGGCTCGTAGGTGGTCGCCGGTTCCCAGTCGGCTACCGCGTCCTCCAGGGACAGGTCGGGGTTCAGTGACAATCTGGCGCAGGCCGCCGCACCGAGAGCGGTGGCGTGGGACGACGGATAGACGTCGAGGGGGATCTGGGTCAGATCGGCCGTGGCCTGCATGAGGCGGCGGGACCGAGTGAGCCCGCCGTCCACTCGCAGCCGGGTGAGGGGAGCGCCCAGGTCACCTTCGACGGCAGACACCAGCTCCGCCGTCTGCGCCGCCAGCCCCTCGAGGACGGCGGCCACCAACTGGGACCGATCGGTGGACAACGTCATCCCGGAGAACGATGCCGTCGCGTCCGGCCGCCACCACGGTGCGGCGAGGCCGGCCAGTGCGGGCACGAAATACGTTCCACCGGAATCGTGTGCGGCCACACTGTCGAGGTCGCGCGCCGACTCGATCAAGCCGAGGTCCTGGATCCACCGGATGGCGGAGGCGGCGGTGTAGGCCTGGCCGTCGACGCAGTACGACGTCTTCCCGCGCACATTCCACGCGACGCAGGACGCCAACCCGGCGGCCGAGCGGACCGGGAGCGTGCCGGTGTTGGCCAGCAGGAACGCCCCGGTGCCGAACGTGCACTTGGCGGTGCCCGCGTCGAAGCACCGCTCCGCCAGCAGAGCCGCCTGCTGATCGACGACGAGACCGCCGACGGCAGCGTCGGATCCGAAGACATTCGTGGTTCCCACGACGACGTCGTTGGCGACGATGGCAGGCATCCGCTCGGCGGAGAGTTCGAACAACTCGAGAAGCTGCGGATCCCACGCGACCGTGTCGAGGTCGGTGAGCAGCGAACGGCTGGCGGTGGCGGAATCGGTGACGAACTCCCCGGTCAGGTAGTGCACGATCCAGGTGTCCGTCGTGGTGACCACCCCCGCCGTGGTGGCGTTCTGCCGTAACCACTGCATCTTCGGCGCCGAGAAATAGGGATCGAGCACGAGGCCCGTCCGCTGTTCGACCCATGCCTTGGACTCGGACTTGGTGCGGCACAGCTGGTCCGACCGGCGGTCCTGCCACACCACGGCCTGGCTGAGGGGTCGGCCGGTGTCCGGGTCCCACACCAGGACGGTCTCACCCTGGTTGGCGAGGGAGACGGCAGACACGGGCACACCCGCTTTCGCGACCGCGCTCCGTCCTGCCTCGAGGACCGAACCCAGCAGTTCCATCGGGTCCTGCTCCACGCCGCCTGCGGAGAGATATGCCGGACGGACCGGTGTTTCGGCGATCGCGAGGACGTCGCCGTCCTCGGAGACGACGACAGCCTTCGTGCCGGACGTGCCCTGGTCGATGGCAAGGACTGTCACGCGCTCTTCCTTTCGAATCGGAGGGGTGGAGCTGGTCTAGTCGGTCCGAGTGCGAAAATCGAACTCGTATCTCGCGGTCGTGTCGTCGACCCGCCACACGTCGACGTTGCCGTCCCACAGCGTCACCAACCAGCACGTGCGCCCTCGTGACGGCACGACCATGGTGGCGTGCGCCCAGGGCGATGCCGTTCCACTGCGCAGGTCGATCCGCCGGATCGCCCGTCCGACCGCATCTTCCGGCTCTGCCGGCACCCACGTGCCCCACGCGGTGTCGTGGCGGCTCGGTGCCGTCACGACAGGCTCACGATGACGTGCTTGACCCGGGTGAATTCCTCGAGACCGGCCGCGCCGCCCTCCTTGCCGTAGCCCGAGCCCTTGAAACCGCCGAGCGGTCCTTCCGGGCCGACCGCCATGTGGTTGTTCACCCACACGACCCCGGACTCGATCGCGTTGACGTTGCGCAGGGCTCGGCCGATGTCGCGGGTCCAGACCGACGCGGCGAGACCCTGCTCGACCGCGTTGGCCTTCTCCAGCGCGTCCGCTTCGTCGGTGAACGTCTGGACCGTCGCCACCGGGCCGAAGATCTCTTCCTGCACCAGCCGATCGTCCTGTTGCAGACCGTCGATGAGGGTGGCTTCGTAGAAGTAGCCGGGACCGTCGACGATCCTGCCGCCGGTCACGACCCGTGCGTGGTCGGGCCTGCCGTCAACGAGCTCGGCGACGCGGGCGCGCTGGCCCTCCGAGATGAGAGGTCCGAGAACCGTCGACGTGTCGGCGGCGTCGCCGATCCTGGCCGCCCGCAGGCTGTCGGCCAGCGCCGCGACGAACGTGTCGTGGATGGTCTCGCTCACCAGCAGCCGGGTTGCCGACATGCACTCCTGGCCGGCGTTGAACAGGATGCCGTTGGTGAGGATCGGGAGTGCGGCCTCGAGGTCGACGTCGTCGTAGACGACGACGGGAGCGTTGCCGCCCAGCTCGAGCACCAGCCGTTTGGGTGTGGCACCCGCAGCCTCAGCGATCCGCTGTCCAGCGGACGTCGAGCCGGTGAAGGAGACGAGGTTGACGTCGGGGTGACGAACGAGAGCGTCCCCGACCACACTGCCCTTGCCGTGCACGACATTGAGGACACCCGCGGGCAGCAGCTGCTGCGCGAGCTCCGCGAACCGGGTGGTGGCCAGCGGGGTCAGCTCGGCCGGCTTGATGACCACGGTGTTGCCGGCGACCAGTGCGGGGGCCAGCTTCCAGATCGCCTGCCAGAGAGGGAAATTCCACGGTGTGATGCCGAGGACGACGCCCAGGGGTTCGCGCCGGACGAAGCTGGTGTTGCCGGCGGTGAATTCCCCGGCGGCCTGCGCGGACAATGCCCGGCCCGCTCCGGCGAAGTGCCGGAACGCCGCGACGATCCCGGGAAGCTCGTCACCCTTCGCCGCCGTCGTCGGCTTGCCGGAATCGAGCGTCTCGAGGTCGGCGAGTTCGTCCAGGTTCGCCTCGAGGAGGTTGGCGAGGTCGTGCAGAATCTGCGAGCGCTCGCCGGGCGTCTTCGCGGCCCAGGCGGGGAAGGCGGCGCGGGCCGCGTCGACGGCGCGGTAGCCGTCCTCGACGGTCGATTCCTGGAGTTCGGCGACGACCTCGCCGGTGGACGGGTTGCGGACCTGTCGCACCTGCTCGGAGGATCCTGCCACGGCCTTGCCGTCGATGATGTTGGTGACGGAACGAAGCGTGGAAGACATGAAAGTCCTTTCGAATGTGGGTCGGTGGTCGGGGAGGTGGGTTGTCAGAGGTGTCCGGCCTGGGTGTCGATGGACTTCCCGCGCCTGCTCTTGGGGATCAGCATGTAGATGACGGCGCCCGACGCGATGACCAGCAGCATGCCGAGGCCGACATGGGTGGGGTCGGAGTAGATCAGGAGCGCGCACAGCACGACCGACCAGGCGATCGCCAGAACGAAGATGACCGGGCTGACGATGCCGTAGTGCCACGGGTGGGACGGCAGCTTGCGCTTGACCAGTCCGTAGAAGCCGACGACGACCACGACACCGTAGGCCATTCCCCAGGCGAGTGCCGTCATCGCTGCGAGTACGGACAGCAGCGAGGACCACAGCGCGAACACCACGGAGATCGCGAAGATCGTGAGGGTCGCGTTGATCGGGATCCGCTGGGCACTGACCTTGCGCAGCCAGGAGGCCGCGGGGATCTGGCCGTCGCGTGCCTGTGACCACAGGACGCGAATGCCGGTGAGCTGCAGCATGACCAGGGCAGCGAACAGGGCGACGATAGCGACGGCTTCGAAGATGTTCGCGAACGCGGCACCGACCGCGGTGTCGAGGATCAGCTTGACCGGGGTGGTGCTCTCCATGACCGCCGGGAGGTCCTGGATGGCGAGCATGATCAGCGCGACCATGAAGATGCCGACGACGTAGGAGGAGACGTTGGCCATGACCGATGCCATCGGCGCCTTGCGGGCGGCGTCCTTGGTCTCCTCGGAGGCGTTTCCGGTCGCGTCGAACGACGAGATCGCATATGCGGGAAGGATCATCGCGAGAAGGAAGGGGACGAACCAGTTGCCGCCGGTGGTCGTTCCGCCGGACTCGCTCAGGAACGACAGCGGCTGGGTGGGGTGCTTCACGATCAGCAGCACGGCTACCAGCGCGACGACGCAGAGCACTTCCGCCACCACGCCGATGTTGTTGAGCACGGCGGCGACCTTGACTCCGGCGATATTGATGACGGTGCCGAGCACGATCAGACCGAGCGCCCACGGGAGTGCGTCGGTGTTGTCCTCGAACGTGACGCCGAACCAGCCGGCGACGAAGGGGGCGATGCTCACGGCGACGGTGGTGACCGCGACGGTGTGCGCGATCAGCAGCCACCATCCGGTTTGCCAGGCCAGCCACGGCTTCCCGGTGATCCGCCCGGTGATCTGGTACACGCCGCCGGCCAGTGGGTAGGCGGAGACGAGCTGCGCGACCGCGAGTCCGACCGTGAATACCTGCAGGCCGCCGCCGACGAGGAACGACCAGAACGACGCGGGCCCGAAGAATCCGAAGCCGACGATCAGGGTCGTGAAGATTCCGGAGGCGATCGCGATCGAGGTGAACTGGACTCCGAAGGCGGAGAACAGTCCCAGCGTTCGGTTCAGTTCCTGCTTGTAGCCGAGCTTCTCCAGATATGCGGAATCGGTGTCCGCTCCGGAGTCGAGGAGCGGACGCTCGGGCTCGGTGGGCGGTTGAGTGGACACCGGGGGCTCTTCCGGGGTTATGGCCATCGTGACCTCGCTGGTCTCTGTCGCGGGTATCTCGGCGGGGGATGTGCCGAGACGAGGTTCGGTTGTCGTGGAAGAAGGCGACTGGATGCGCCGCGCTTGTTCTACTGTCGACAATCTACCACAAATCGGTGTGACCTCAATCACCAGTTGTTTCGGCTGGATTACGTCTGCGTCAACCGCGCCCGAGGCGACGTTCGCCGGCACTCAGATCGACCAGGGAGCGCGCGGTGTCGTAACCGAGGCGCTCCAGCCGGGACGCCAGTGCGAGGAACACCTGTGCCGTGGTGACGGCGTCACCCAGCGCGTGGTGGGATCGACGACGGGGAGGCCGAGCGTGTCGGCCAGCCATTCGAGGTTCGGCTCGCACCGGTGCTGCCGTGGCGCCACGCCGACCGCACGGGCGAGGGCCGCGGTGTCGACGACCATCGGCCGGAACTTCAGCCCGCTGTCGCGGAAGGCGCGGGAGAGGAAGGCCGTCTCGACCCAGGCCGCGTGGGCGACGAGGACACGGTCGGTGAGGAGGCGCTGCAGGACCCCGACGGCCTCGCTCGACGGCGGGGCGTCGGCGACGTCCGCCTCCCGGAGCGTGTGGACGGCAACGGCCTCCGGGCGGATGTCGCACTCGGGGTGGACCAGTCCGTAGACGCTCTCCGACACGACGATGCGACCGTGCCGGACCACGACCGCCCCGTAGGACACGATGGTGTCCCGCGCGAGGTCCAGTCCGGTCGTCTCCAGATCGACGACCGCGAACTCGGCGTCGCGCCACGGGCGCACCAGAGCGTCGGCGCGGCGGAACCTCAGGTGTGTCCTCATGGAAGGCGCGCCACCCATTCGCTTTCCAGCCGGTTCTGGACCTCGGCCACCGCCCGGAACGATTCACGCAGATACCGGCGGGTGAGCGTGTCCAGTTGGTTGGGCGCGACCCACGTCGTCGCGTCGGTGCTGCCTTTGATGGCTTCGATCTCGCGGCCCAGGACCAATCCGTACACATACTCGAACGCGCGCACGAGCGTCTCGGTTTCGTCCGCGGTGAGCAGACCGGCGGCCTCGCCGCGCCGCAACCGGGTGAGGGTGGAGCCGCGATCGTCGCCGGTGACCACCGCGATCCACCGTCCGAGGGAGGCGATCGGCACGAGTCCACCCGCCTTGAGGTCGAGGTGGCCGCGGTTGGCGCCGGAGTGCTCGACGACGAAGTTGCGCACGAACCCGACCGGAGGTCGCCGGGAGGTGGTGAAGCGCAGGAGGGCCGACAGATACTCGCGACTGCGGGTGGTCGCGAGCATGGCGTCGGACACCGAACGTCCGAGCGACATCCCGCTGACGGGTCTGCTGTCGGCGATCATCGACGACAGCAGCAGAGCGTTCTTCTGGGTGGGATTCGTGATCCACGACGTCGCGGCGGCGACCGCGTCGGTGCGCGAACGCGCGAACAGCGGGTTGGTCGCGTTGGCGCCGTCGGCGCAGCGGGGCAGGCCGCAGCGTTCCATGTTGTCCAGGACGCGTCCGGCCCAAGTCTGCAACTTCCGGGCGGGCGAGTCGGTGCCGGGCAGGTCTTCCCAGACCAGGCCGGTGTCGACGTCCGACCTGGGCAGCGGTTCGCGGCGGGCCACCGATCCGAGAAGCAGCCAGGACGTCCGGTGGGGAACGTGGTCGTCGCCGACGTCGGTCAGCTCGACGAGCCGCCGGATGATCGCGTCGATCACCGCGGACATCAGTCCCGCGACGTGCATGACGGACGCGCCGGTGTCGTACAACTCGACCCAGGTTCCGGGGAGCAGGGCCGCCGCGGACGCCAGGTCCTCCACCGTGGTCGCGTCGTCGATCGCGCGGCGGACGACGAGGGGATTGCGCACTTCGGCCGACGCGAGGTCGACGACGCGGAGAATCCCCACCGGTCTTTCACCGGTGCCGGTCACGACCAGGTGGTGCACCCCCGACTCGACCATCGTCAGGAACGCATCGCCCACGAGAGTCTCGGCGGGAACGGACCGGGCGGGGAACGAGGCGATGACCGATGCCGGGCTGTGCGCGTCGACGTGCCCGTCGGCGAACGCCCGCCGGAAGTCGTTGTCCGTGACGATGCCGATCGCGCCGCCCCGGTCCATCAACGCGTACGACTGGCCTGCGTCGGTGATCACGGACGCCGCCTCGCTCACGGTCGCGTCGGCGGGGCACCAGACGACGGGTCGCATCTGATGCCGGGCCGCGCGCAATGCTTGATCGACCAAACCGGAGCGGGCCAACCGTTCCCGCGTGACGAGGGTGCCGTAGTGCCCGAACTGGAGTCGCTGCGGGTGCTGCAGCACCGGCCGCGGGTCGGGGAAGCGGTAGCAGAGTGTGTCTTCCGAGGCGCGGATCGCGAGAGGCGGAGGCAAACCGGAGAGCACCGAGATCTGCCCGAAGGTTTCGCCGGGGCCGAGCAGGTCGACGACCCGGCCGCGGTCGATCACCTCGACCTCTCCGGTGCGGACTACGAAGAAGTGATCGAGAGGGGCCTCGCCTGCCTCGACGATCCGTGCGCCGGCGGCGAAGTACTCGACCTCCACCGTCCGAGCCAGGGCATCGAGGTCGGCGGAATCCAGCGCGTCGTAGGGCGGCTGACTGCCGAGGAAGTCGACGTACTCACGCATTCGACGGTTGAGAACCGTCGACTGGAGCGGTTGCGGCCGGGGCAGCGTCGGTCGAACCGTGGACGTGCCGGTCGATCTCGCGGGTGATCGCCTCGAGGTCGCCGGTATCGATGATGGTGAGCAGGCGCTCGTGTTCGGCGACGACGTCGTGGAGATCGGGGAACGACTGATGATCCGCCGAGAGGAACAACTGGAGCTGGGATTCCCAGCTGCGCCACAGGTCGAGCAGGAGGCCGTGCTCGGACAGTTCGTAGATCACCCGGTGGAAGCTCATGTGCGCGTCGATGGTCCGGGTCAGGTCACCGTCGTCCGCGCCCCGGGCCATGTCCTGGAGGGTCCGCACGATCTTGGTCCGGCCTGCCCCCGACAGTCGTGGCAGTGCCAACTCGATCGCGTAGGGCTCGAGCCGTTTGCGCAGGCTGGCGATCTCGGCCATCCCCTTCGCGCTGACCTCGGCGACGAACGCACCCTTGTACGCGATCTTCACCACGAGGCCTTCGTCGGCGAGGATGCTCAGCGCCTCTCGCAGCGGCGCCCGGCTCACACCCAGGTCGGCGGCGATGTGTGCCTCGCGGAGCTGACTGCCGGGGGCCAGGGTGCCGTCGAGGATCGCCGTGCGCAGGACGCCCGCGACCGTGCCCGGAGTGGTGCGCTGATGGATCCGCCCGAGGGAGATGTCGCCGTCCTCGCGTCGACCCACAGTCGATCCCGGTGGACGATTCGGTGACAGAGTCATCGGGTTGTCCTTTCTGATGGTGGTTGTTTCGACGTTGACCACGCCGGGAGCCTCTTGTCGACAATAGATCAACAGTGCGGGACGGGGGAGCGTCCGAGCAGGCTATTCGCCGTTCGCGGACACGTAGAAGTGTCCGCGTTCGAGCACCGGATCGAGTATCCCGGTGTCCAGTTCGTTGGCGGCATCCTCGAATCCGGCGGCGTCGCGGTGCTGCCCGGGGTACCCGATCAACGCCTTGACCTGGGGAGTCATGAAGTAGGCGCCGGCGAGGATCGACGACAGCGGATCGAACGTGAACTTGTCTTCGGCCCACATCCGCTTGATCTCGGCGCGCAGGCCGTCGCCGTGCAGACCGGCCGTCTTGTCGACCGCGGAGAGGACCGCGTCGAAGACGTCGGCCCGGGCGGCGAGCGCCAGATTCAGGTAGCGGAGGTACTCGTCGGCGTCGCTGGCGGCGGGATTCTCACCGGACGCGGGGATCAGGCAGTCCGCGATCCGCAGGAGCGTCGTCAGTTCGGAATCCGTGAGCGGCCGCGGCGGTGCCGTGTGCCTGCCCGGTACCGACAGTCGCCGTTTCGGCGTCGAGTGCAGGTCGAGGGATGTGGTGCTCATACCGATGCCTTCCGTGCGGTGACGTCTTCGACGACCTTCTTGCCCACCCTGAGGGCGAGGGCGCTGATCGTGCAGGTCGGATTGGCGGAGCCGGACGTGACGAAAATGCTGCCGTCCGCGATGTAGAGGTTCTCGACATCGTGTGCCCGGCCGTACGAATCGACCACGGACGTCGCCGGGTCGTCGCCCATCCGGGCCGTCCCGAGGAGGTGCCCCGGCTGGTCGACCCACAATTCCTGCGTGAAGATCTGCTTCGCGCCCGCCGCCTCGTGGAGTTCGACCATGCGGTCGACGGTGTACTTCAGGATCTTGCGGGTGTTCTCGCTGACGCGGTACTCGACCTTCGGCGCAGGCAGGCCGTCGGCATCGAACTCCTCGGTGGAGAGGGTGACCCGGTTGTGTTCCTCGGGTAGATCCTCCACGTTGGCCGCCCAGAGGATGCCGTTGGACGCCGCGCGCGCGACATCGTGAATGGCCGGTCCCCACAGGTCGTCGAAATCGAGTTGCCGGTGGGTCTCGATCGTGTTCAGCGGTCCCGGCGTCGGGAGGGCGTGCAGCTTGGCGCCGCGGACGAACCCGCGGGAGGTGTCCGTGTCGTAGAACTGCATGGAGTGAATGAGCTGTCCGGCCGGCCCACGCCAGCTCTCCAGATTGTCCTCGTAGTACCCGATGGCGGTGCAGTTGGGGTGCAGCATGAGGTTCCGGCCGACCTGGCCCGAGGAATTCGCCAGGCCGTCCGGATGCTTCTCGTCGGCCGACAGCAGCAGGAGTCGCGGTGTTCCGATGCCGTTCGCGCAGACGATCACTGCCCGGGCCGGCTGGAAATGGACGGCGCCGGTGCGGTCCACCCATTCGGCGCCTGCTGCACGGCCGTCGTCGCCGGTGACGATCCTGCGGACACGCGCACCGGTCTCCACGCGGGCGCCGGCCTGCTGCGCCTGCGGCATGTAGATCAAGTCGAACGAGGCCTTCGCGCCCTGCGGGCAACCCCATTCGCAGACGCCCCAGCGGCCGCACTGCTCGAGTGTCTTGTTCTTCTGACTGGGAATCGCGTTGGTGCCCGGCCACCAGTGCCAGCCGAGCTTGTTCGCGGCTTCGGCCGCTTTCATCCCGGGCTTGCCCAACGGGTGTGGCGGCAACGGGTATTCGAGACCTTCGGGGTAGGCGGTGTCGCCGTCGACTCCGGAGACGCCGATGAATTCGTCGACCTCGTCGTGGTACGGCTTGAGGTCGTCGTAGCTGATCGGCCAGTCGTCCGCGACACCGTCGAGCGTCTTGACCCGGAAGTCCGAGGGCAGCAGTCGCGGCCACTCCGCGCCGTAGAAGATGGAACTTCCCCCGACGGCGTTGAACATCACGGGCCACATGTCGGATTCCGTCACGTCGACCGGGTAGTCGGACGGCAGGGCACGGACATTCGGATCGTGCGCCCAGTCGTGCTGGATGAGCAGTTCCCACTCGGGGTGGTTGGCGGGGAAGTCGCTGGGGTTGACCCAGTCGCCCTGCTCGAGGCAGAGGGTGCTCAGTCCCGCCGTGGCGGCAGTGTGCGTGACCACCGCGCCGGACGGACCCGCGCCGATCACCAACACGTCGACCTCGTCGTGCTGGGTGACATCGGAGTCAGTGGAAGTCATCGTGGTCGACCTCATTTCGTCTAATTGTCGACATTACATCAATGGTGATGGGAGTCACGTCGGCTGTCAAATGGGATTGCGGTGGGAGCCCGAGGCGGCAGGGCCCCCCACCGCAAGGGTTGGTGTGTCAGGCCCCGGCGAGAACGCCGCCGTCGACGACGAACGCCGTCCCGGTGATGGCGGTGGAGTGGTCCGACAGCAGGAAGGCGACGGAGTGCGCGATCTCGATGGGGAGGATGGCGCGTCCGATCGGCTGGAAGTCGGGGAGCCCGGCCTCGAGTTCCTCGCGGCCGCCGAGTGCCGTGTAGTGCGGCACGTTCAGCGGGGTGTCGACGAAGCCCGGGCAGAGGGTGTTGGCGCGGATGCCCTGCGCGCCGAAGTCCAGGGCGATGGCCTTGGTCAGCGTGAGCACGGCGCCCTTGCTTGCCGTGTATGTCGTCAGCAGTTTCTCGGCGCCGATCGAGTTGATGGAACCGAAGTTGACGATCGACCCACCGCCCACCTTCAGCATCTCGGGAATCGCGTACTTCGACCCCAGGAACACGCCCTTCACGTTGACGTCGAACGTCTTCTGGTAGTCCTCGACCGACGCGTCCAGAATGGTGCCGGGCTTCAGGATGCCTGCGTTGTTGACGATGCCGTCGAGCTTGCCGAACGTCGCCACCGTGAAGTCGACGAGGTTCTTGACCTGCTCTTCTTCGGTGACATCGACGACGCGGCCGATCAGGCGATCGTCGTCGACCTTCAGCTGGGGAAGGCTGGACTCTGAGTGCACGGTGGCGACCACCTGTGCCCCCTCGTCGTGGAGATGCAACGCCGTGGCGAGGCCGATTCCTCCGCCTGCACCCGTAACGATGACTGTCTTACCCTGCAGCAGCTGGCCCATGGTGTTCTCCCTCGAGGGTCATGTGGATGTGGAAGCGCGAATACGCGGAAGCGATTGACTCCTTGTCGACAATCGACCAGGAAAGTGTGCGCCCTCGCCGGACGATCGGTCAAGCGTTGGATCCGGATCCGTTCAGTGCTTGACCTCCGGGCGGGGACGTCTTAGATTTCTAGTCGATTGTCGACTAGAGCACATTCTGTGCCCGGCGCGCTGCGCCGCACACCTCACGCCCTCGATCGAAGGACGAATCCCATGGCACCAAAAACCCGATTGCTGCACGAACGCCTGGCCGCCGTCGTGAGCCAGCTCCGGCACGGCGAGATGATCTACGTCGCGGACGCGGGAAGCGGCACGTCTTCCGCGAGCCTCGTTCCACTGTCGCCGCAGGTCGAGACCATCGATCTCGGCATCGCACCGGGATTGCCGTCGGTCGGGGATCTGCTGTCGGTGCTGTGCGAGGTGGGGGATTTCGAAGCAGCCGTCGTCACCGAGGACATGGTGACCGCCAACCCCGAAGCCCGGAAGTTCGTCTCAGCACTGGTGGGGGAGGAGAACGTCCACGAGCTGCGGTACCTCCCCGAGTTCTACAACCTCCGCGACCGGGTGAAGGTCTTCGTCCAGACCGGCGACTACTCGGTGCACGGCAACGTCGTTCTCGTCGCGGGCTACCCGAGCCCGCCGATTCCGCTGAACTGGCTCACGTCCCCGACCTGGTTCGAGGACTTGCCGACCGCACCGCCGTCGACCGATCCGGGAAGTCCGGAGGCCTGACATGCCCTACTTCGACGGTGTCAGGAACAAGGTCTACTACCGGCAGTGGGAAGCCTCGCAGCCCTGGGCGCGGATCCTGCTCCTGCACGGATTCGGTGAGCACTCCGGTCACTATCACCGGCTCGCGGGACAGCTGAACTCGGCCGGTGTGGACGTGTGGGCGCCCGATCACCTCGGCCACGGTCACACCGGCGGACCGGCAGGGCTCTTCCCCTCGGTGGACGAACTCGCTTCCAATGCAGGAGTTCTGGTCGACATCATGGCCGGCGACGGGCCCGGCGTGCCGGTGGTCGTCCTGGGCCACTCGCTCGGCGCACTGACCGGGGCCCTCCTCTCGGTTCGCACACCGTCCCTGCGCACCGGACTGATCATGACGGGAGCGCCCCTCTGGGGACTGCCGCGTGAGGCGGAGGGCCGGACGGACCTCGTCATGGCGAAGGACCGGTCGTACCTCGATGCGCTCGAGAACGATCCGCTCGGCTTCGACACGGCTCCCGCCGAACCGAACCTCTGGCAGGCGCTCACCGTGGCCGGAGGAAAAGTGCGGGCGTGTCTGCCCGCGATGACGATGCCGATCCTGTTGGTCAACGGCGAATTCGACGCCTTCGCGACACCCGATCGCGCTGCCGAATTCGCGCGAGAACTGCAGCACGGACAGAGCGTCGTCATCCCGGGCGGCTACCACGACATTCCGAACGACGTCGCCCACCGGGAGGTCGCGTCGCTGATGATCGAGGCGATCTCGCGATGGTGCCGGACCGTGCATCCACTCCCGGCGGGGTCTCGATGAGCGGGCCCTGTACCGCGGCCTGCGCCCCACGAATCACGAGGAAACCATGAGAAAGATCTTTCTGGCCTGCCCCTACAGCCATGCCGATCCGGCGGTGACGCACGAGCGGTTTCTCGCCAGCAACCAGGTAGCCGGATACATCGTCGAATCCGGCCATGCGGTGTTCAGTCAGGTGTCGATGTCTCATCCCGTCAACCTGACCTTCACCGGAAAGGACAACACGGCGATCGGCAGGATGTGGGGACCCGTCGACCGGGTGTTCATGGACGCGATGGAGGAACTGATCATCCTCGACCTCCCCGGATGGGATCAGAGTTCCGGCATCAGACGCGAGGTCGAGTTCTTCGAGAGCCGGGACAGGCGGGTGAGCCTGTGGTCCGAGGCCTCCGCCGAGTTCGTCGCACCCGAAAGTTCCGCGGTCCGCTGACGGTCGTCCAACTCCCCATGCCGGGCGGTCGTTTCCGTGGGACGGTGGACGGGTAGCCGACCGTGCGGCGGAGCAAACGAGATGACGACGGAGGACCATGAACCCCGAGATCCATCACGAGCCCAGCGAGATCAGCTACGACGAGCAGTTCTACCCGGCGCGCCCTCGGCCGTTGAAACCGTCGGTCCGCCGTGCGACCAGGGTCGATGCGCAGACGGGCGAGCCCGTTCCGGACAACCCGAACTATGTGGAGTGGCTGATCAGTCAGTCGATCCTGCACGATGCGAAGTTGATCGCGGAGCAGTTGTCCGGCAAGGGCAGCATGTGGCAGAACCCGTATGCCGATCCGAATCCGCGCGCAGCGGTGGAACGCGGATCGGTGTGGTTCACGGCGTACCCGATTTCGATCATCACGGCTTCAGGTGCGAGTTTCCTGAGTTCGCTCGGCGACGAGTCCCTGTGGCAGGCGTTCTCCGAGATCGGGGTGACGGCCGTCCACACCGGGCCGGTGAAGCAGGCGGGCGGGATCAACGGGTGGCGGGCCACGCCGTCGGTGGACGGCCACTTCGATCGCATCAGCATGCAAATCGACTCGGCCTTCGGGACCGAGGAGGAGTTCCGCAAGCTCTGCGTCGTCGCCGCCGCGTACGACGGCATCGTCATCGACGACATCGTCCCCGGTCACACCGGCAAGGGTGCCGACTTCCGGCTCGCCGAGATGGCGTACGCCGACTACCCCGGCATCTATCACATGGTGGAGATCGAACAGCAGGATTGGCACCTGCTTCCCCGCGTGCCGGAAGGCCGGGACTCGGTCAACATCGACGCCGACACCGAGGCGCAACTCGCCCGGGCCGGGTACATCATCGGTCAGCTCCAGCGCGTCATCTTCTACGAACTCGGTGTCAAGGAAACCAACTGGAGTGTCACCCCCGTGGTGAAGGGGGTGGACGGCATCGAGCGGAGGTGGGTGTACCTGCACTATTTCAAGGCCGGGCAGCCCTCCATCAACTGGCTGGATCCGTCGTTCGCGGGCATGCGCCTCGTCATCGGGGATGCCTGCCACTCCATCGCGGACCTCGGTGCGGGTGCACTTCGACTGGATGCCAACGGATTCCTCGGGGTCGAACGCCGGACCGAGGGACTGCCCGGCTGGTCGGAGGGGCATCCACTGTCGGAGGCGGCGAATCACCTGATCGCCAGCATCGTTCGGAAGATGGGGGGATTCACGTTCCAGGAACTGAACCTCACCATCGACGACATCAAGGCGATGGGCACGACCGGAGCCGACCTGTCCTACGACTTCATCAATCGTCCCGCCTACCATCACGCCCTCGTCATGGGGAACACCGAATTTCTCCGGCTCACCATGAACCTCGCCCGCGATCACGGTGTCGACGCCGCGTCACTCGTCCATGCCCTGCAGAACCACGACGAGCTGACGTTCGAGCTGGTCCACTTCGCGACGCTGCACAAGGACGACGAGTTCGCGTACGGCGGCGAGTCGATCAAGGGGTCGGATCTCGGTGACCGCATCCGTAAGGATCTGTGCGAGAGGCTCACCGGACGCTGGGCCCCGTACAACCGCACGTTCACGACCAACGGGATCGCCTGCACGACCGCCAGCGTCATCACCGCGGCGCTCGGCATCCGCGACCTCGACAGGATGGATGCCGCGGACATCGACACCGTCAAGCAGGCGCATCTGCTCCTGGCGATGTTCAACGCGCTCCAACCCGGTGTCTTCGCCCTGTCGGGCTGGGATCTGTGCGGGCTGCTGCCCGTGCCGTCCGAGGACGTCGCCGACCTTCTCGCCGAAGGGGACACCCGCTGGATCAACCGCGGCGCGCACGACCTGATGGGGGTCAATCCCGAAGCCGACCGGTCGGAGTCGGGCATTCCCCGGGGCACCAGCCTGTACGGAAGTCTGCCGGTGCAACTGCAGGACCCGGCGTCCTTCGCTCGCGGTCTCGCCCGCATCATCGACGTCCGTAACCGGTTCGGCATCGCCACCGCGGTCCAGCTCGACGTGCCCACGGTGTCGCACAAGGGACTGCTCGTCATGGTCCACGAACTGGCGGACTCGAGTCTCGAAGTCACCGTTCTCAACTTCACGTCCGAGGAGATCGCCGCGACCGTGCAGTCCCACTGCCTGCCGGCCGGATCGCCTGCGGTCAATCTGTTCACCGACGAACAGATCGGCACCGTCGACGAACTCCACAGCTTCCCGATCACCCTGGCCCCGTACGAGGGGGTTCCCGTCGTCGTGCGACCGGGCAGGGCGGACGACGCGGGCTGATCCGGTCACGCTTGTGCGTCCCTGTTGCCCTGGAGCTCGACCTCGGCGAAGACTGATCTCATGGCCGGCACACAGAGCGAGGCCGAGTTCCACCAGCTACGGACTCCACGGGCCGCGGCCGTCGCCGGTGTCGTCTTCGGTGTCCTGTTCGCCTCCAGCATCGTTCTGCTGCGCACCGGGCTGCCCGGCGAAGCCGCCACCCCGTGGTTACACCACCAACGGCAGATCACGACGGCCCTGATACTCGCACCGTTCGCGGGCATCGCGTTCCTGTGGTTCATCGGTGTCATCCGCGACCGGCTCGGGGACCTCGAAGACCGATTCTTCTCGACCGTCTTCCTCGGCAGTGGGCTGCTGTTTCTCGCCATGACGTTCGTGTCGACGGCGGTCGCCGGCGGGCTCCTCGCCGTCTCGCGGCTCACCAACGTTCCGCAGAACGACCTCGTCTTCTTCGGGCGTGAGGTGATGTTGCATGTGAACAACGTCTACGGGGTGCGCATGGCCGGGGTGTTCATGATCTCGCTGGGAACCATCTGGCTGCGCACCGGACTGATGCCGCGGTGGCTGGCTGTCGCCACCTACGCGCTGTCCCTCACCCTGCTGGTGGTCGTGAGTTTCAGTCTCTGGGTGACGTTGGTCTTCCCGGCCTGGGTGATGGTGATCAGCGTGTACATCCTCACCGTGGATCGGCCGCCGTCGATCCCCCCGGACTGACCGCCGCTCCGGGACACGAGGTTCTCACCCGGTACGGGTGATGTGGCGCGTCGGTGCCGCGAGCAACGTCAGGACTGCGATTCCCCCGATGATGCGAGGAGAGACAGATGACGGACGCGAAACCCAACATCCTGGTCATTTGGGGCGACGACATCGGTATCACCAATCTCAGCTGCTACAGCGACGGACTGATGGGGTACCGCACACCGAACATCGACCGTCTGGCCGAGGAGGGCATGAAGTTCACCGACTCCTACGGTGAGCAGAGTTGCACTGCCGGTCGCGCGTCGTTCATCACGGGGCAGAGCGTGTATCGCACCGGCATGAGCAAGGTCGGAATCCCGGGAGTCGACGTCGGATTGTCGCCCGAAGACCCCACCATCGCCGAACTCCTCAAGCCCCTCGGATACGCCACCGGACAGTTCGGGAAGAACCATCTCGGCGATCTGAACAAGTATCTGCCGACCGCTCACGGATTCGACGAGTTCTTCGGCAACCTCTATCACCTCAACGCCGAGGAAGAACCCGAGCTTCCCGACTACCCGAGCGCACAGGACTATCCCAAACTGCACGAGGTGATGATGCCGCGCGGTGTGCTGCATTGCTGGGCCACCGAGGAGGACGCGGGCGAGGTCGATCCGCGGTACGGGCCGCTCGGGAAGCAGCGCATCGAGGACACCGGTCCGCTGAGCAAGAAGCGGATGGAGACCATCGACGACGAGACGGTTTCCGCGGCAATCGACTTCATCACGCGGCAGAAGGAAGCGGAGACCCCGTTCTTCGTGTGGATGAACACGACGCACATGCACCTGCGGACCCACACGAAGCCGGAAAGCGTCGGTCAGGCCGGGCACTGGCAGTCGCCGTACCACGACACCATGATCGATCACGACAAGCACGTCGGCCAACTGCTCGACGCGGTCGACGAGCTGGGTCTC
The DNA here is from genome assembly GCF_048381435.1 of Rhodococcus mengyinensis. Taxonomy (NCBI): domain Bacteria; kingdom Bacillati; phylum Actinomycetota; class Actinomycetes; order Mycobacteriales; family Nocardiaceae; genus Rhodococcus; species Rhodococcus mengyinensis. The sequence goes on from NZ_JBLWIT010000054.1 coordinate 45,827, forward strand.
GCCGAGAACACGATCGTCATCTACAGCACCGACAACGGTCCTCACGCGAACACCTGGCCGGACGGCGCGACCACCCCGTTCCGCAGTGAGAAGGACACCAACTGGGAGGGTGCGTTCCGCGTCCCCGAGGTGATCCGCTGGCCGGGCAGGATCCCCGCGGGCAGCGTGTCCAACGAGATCGTGCAGCACCACGACTGGCTGCCCACCTTCCTCGCCGCCGCGGGCGCACCCGAGGTCGTCGAGCAACTGAAGACCGGGCACACGATCGGCGAGAAGACGTTCACAGTGCACATCGACGGCTACAACCTGCTCCCGTACCTCACCGGTGAGGTAGAGACGTCGCCGCGCCGGGGAATGGTGTACTTCTCCGACGACTGCGACGTGCTGGGCATCCGTTTCGACAATTGGAAGATCGTGTTCATGGAGCAGCGGGCGCAGGGAACCCTCGGCCTGTGGGCGGAGCCGTTCACCCAACTGCGGTTGCCGAAACTGTTCAACCTGCGCACCGATCCGTTCGAGCGGGCCGACATCACGTCGAACACCTATTGGGACTGGTTCCTCGACCACGACTACATCGCCATCTACGGAACATTCATCACGACCCAATTCCTCGAGACGTTCAAGGAGTTCCCCCCGAGGCAGGAGCCGGCGAGCTTCACGATCGACCACGCGGTGGCGAAGCTGCACGCCTTCCTGGCGAAGGACTGACCGACGTGGGGGCCGGGCTGGGTGGTTCCTGGGCGGACGGATCGACGCGGTCCGCGATCGAGGACTTCGTCGGGCAGGTGACGACACGGGGACCGGACTTCGTCGAGCCCGCCGACCGGGTGGCCGTATTCGACAACGACGGCACACTTTGGTGCGAGAAGCCGATGCCCATCCAGCTCGACTTCACCATCCGGCGCTTCGCCGAGATGGCCGCGAAGGATCCCGGCCTCCAGCAGACGCAACCGTGGAAGGCGGCCCACGAGCACGACCTTCAGTGGCTCGGTGCGGCGATGGTCAAGCACTACCAGGGCGACGACGGCGACCTGAAACTGTTGATGGGCGCAGTCACCGAGGCATTCGATTCGATCACCGTCGAGAATTACGACGCAAGGGTGCGGGCCTTCTTCGACGACGCGGATCACCCGACGCTCGGCCGCCCGTACGCCGGCTGCGGATACGCGCCGATGGTCGAACTGCTTCGCCATCTCGAGGCGAACGGATTCACGATCTACATCGCGTCCGGTGGTGACCGGGACTTCATGCGCCCGGTCGCCGGACGGCTCTACGGGATTCCGCCGGAACGCGTCATCGGCAGTGCCCTCGGCCTCTCGTACCGTGAAGGGGCGGACACGAGCGACCTGCTCTACAAGGCTGCGATGGACTTCTTCGACGACGGGCCGGAGAAACCGGTCCGAATCTGGAGTCGGATCGGGCGACGGCCGATCCTGTCGGTCGGCAATTCCAACGGCGACCTGCCGATGCTCGCGTTCTCCGGGCTACCCGATCGCCCGTCGCTTCGGGTGCTGATCCTGCACGACGACGCCGATCGCGAATTCGACTACGTCGCGGGCGCGGAGCAGGCCCTCGAACACGCACGAGAAAAGAACTGGACCGTGGTAAGCATGAAGAACGATTGGACGAGCGTCTTCTCGCCGGCCGTCACCTGATCAGGCAGAAGGGAAGGCGTGTGGATACCCAGACCGTCTCCGAAGTCCGGCACATCCCCGCTCAGACCTTCACGATGGGTTCGGATCGGCACTACCCGGAAGAAGGTCCGGCGCACCGGGTCGCGGTCGACGCCTTCGCCATCGAGGCCCACCAGGTCACCACCGCGCAGTACGCCGCGTTCGTCCGGGACACCGGTTATGTGACGGTCGCCGAGCGGCCGCTGGACCCCGCCGAATTCCCCGGTGCTCCCGCCGAGAATCTGCAACCGGGATCGATGGTGTTCACCCCCACTCGGGGCCCGGTCGATCTCCGTCACCTCAGTCAGTGGTGGACCTGGACCGTCGGTGCGTCCTGGCGGCACCCCACGGGGCCGGCATCGACGATCACCGGCCGCGAACGGCATCCCGTCGTTCACGTCGCCCACGAGGATGCGGCAGCGTACGCGGAGTGGGCAGGGCGGTCCCTCCCCACCGAGGCGCAATGGGAGGCCGCGGCGCGCGGCGGACTCGACCACGCCGAATTCACCTGGGGTGACACCGCCGAGAGTGAATCCCCTCCGCTGGCGAATTACTGGCAAGGCGAGTTCCCGTGGCGCCCGGACCCCGGGTACGGCACCACGACCGCCGTCGGTAGCTATCCGCCCAACGACTACGGTCTGTTCGACATGGCAGGCAACGTGTGGGAATGGACCGCCGACTGGTACTCGGATCGGCACGCCGACACAGCGGAGTCGTGCTGCGCGCCACGCAATCCGCGTGGGCCCGGCATGTCGGAGAGCTTCGACGCCCGGCAGCCCCAATTCCGGGTGCCCCGGCGGGTGATCAAGGGTGGGTCGTTCCTGTGTGCGGACAGTTACTGCCGGCGGTATCGGCCCGCGGCACGGCGGCCGCAGATGGTCGACACCGGGATGAGTCACATCGGATTCCGCTGCGTCACGGCCCTACCCGGGTCAGAGTAGGACCACCACGGCGAGGAGCGCGAGCAGTGTGACGATGCTGGAGGTGACCACGGCGGTGAACGTCGCCGGCGCGAATTCCCCGGATTCGATCTGCCGGCTGATGACCCGATAGCGGACGGTGCCGTACGCGGAGACCAGTAGTCCCGCGCCGATCAGGATCAATCCGGCAGCCACGGCGTGGCCGCCGCGGTGCGGCGCGAACTTCGCGACCGCCACACCGAGTGCGGCGACGCTGATGCCGGTGCGATGCCAGGCGAGGTAGGTCCGCTCGTTGGCCAGATGGTCGCGCGCGGTGCTTCCCTCGTTCGGCTGCGTGGGGCCGAAGATGTTGCGGCTCATGCGCCGCGACCCAGGAAGCCGATCTCCGACAGGCGCGACTGGAACCCGGACTCGCCGCCGGACAGTCCCGAGATCCAGATGAGGACCCGGTCGGTGGGTACAGGCGTCCGGGCCACGATCTGGGTGACCCCGTCGCCGAGCGTGGCGCTGCCGATCAGCTGGGTGCGATCGATGCTCGCCCACGCGACGGGCGCGGTCCGGATCTCGACCGTGGTGCCCGGTGTCGGGGAGTCGATCCAGACTGTCCGCAGATCGACGGGCCCGGGAAACGACACGATCAGACCCATTCCCTGCTTCGTCGCCGACAGTTGCTGCGGGTAACGGTCGGTCGCCCAGGATGTCGCGGGGTTCGCGTCGACGGCGAGGGAGGCAGTGGCACCGTTGTCGGGGAAGCGCAGCGGGGAGTAGGCGGCCGCGGACGACGGGGTGAGCGGTGCCTGACGGGGGTCCGGAACCGGCGCGATCTGGCTGAGCATGCTGTCTGCGACGGCGGCCGGGGGAGCGTCCGACGAGCTGAATGTGGCGCCCGCCGCCCACCCGGCGGCGCCGAGCGCGACAATCAGGGCGAGTGCGCCGCTCAACGCGGGAAGCGGCGCGTTCGGCCGGGGTGCCCGGTTGGCGGGTGCAGGGCGGGCTCTCTTCGTGGTCGCAGCGAATGCGGATGCCGAGCGGGCCCGCGCGTCCGCCAGGATGCGGTCGAGGGCGTCGACGACCGCCTGCGCGGTGGACATCCCGGGTCGCCGAGCAAGCGCGTTCATGGCCACGTCGGACAGACGTCGTGGAATCGCGGGCCGCACACGATGCGGCGGGACGACGGAACCGTCACCGCGCCTGCCGGCCGGGGGCAGCCCGGCTGCTCGGGTCGCGCCGGACGAGGGCAACGGCCACGTGCCGAGCAACAGGGCGTACAGCAGCGCACCGAGCCCTGCGACGTCGTCGGCCGCGCTGCCGTCGGCAAGTGTGGCGGGGAAGGCGAGGACCGCGAGTCCGTCGTGGGAGATCCGCACCCGGTTGGGATGATCGAGTGAGATGCGGGCACCGAAATGGTGTGCGTCTGCGGTCGCGGCGGCCAGGTGCCGCACGGTGCGAGCGGCATCCAACGGCCGTGGGACCGTATGCGCGACATCCGCGACACGCCACCCCGGCGTCCATTCCGCGACGACGGCGATCCGGTCGCCGACTGCCGCGATGTCGTAGACCTGCGCGATCCGGCCCTCGTGGCTGAAGCTGGTTCCGGTGGTGTTCCGGCAGAAGCGCGCCACCGGATCCGGACGTGTGTCGGTGGCGCGGACGTGCGCCGAGTCGACGAGGCTGAGCGCGACGTCCCGGCACAGTTCGGTGTCGTGCGCGTGCCACCACTGCACCCAGTCGGGTCCGGCGAACCGTCCCAGGAGCCGATATCGGGTGGCGACGAGCATGCCCGGGGCGAGCGGATCCCGGCCCTGCGGCGAATGCGGCAGGCCCCCGGACACCGGCGTCGCTGTCATCTACTCTCCCGGGCTCTCCCCGACCCCGAAAATCCCTGTCAGGCAACTGTCACCCGGCAGCAGAGCAGACATTCGCACAGCACCGGGCCTACTGCTGATCATCCTCGGATGCCGAGCGAACCGTGTGCTTTTCGGCCGACCTAGCCGAGGACGTGCTCCGCGTATCGCGCGACCGCGAGTACCAGGTCGTCCGAGTGGCGGGGGCCGATGATCTGCAGACCCACCGGCAGACCCGCTGCGGTGCGGCCGACGGGGATGCTGATCGCCGGCTGCTGCGTCAGGTTGAACGGGTAGGTGAACGGGGTCCACTGCGGCCAGCTCGTGAGATCGCTGCCCGGCGGCACGTCGTAGCCGGCCTCGAAGGCCGGAATCGGGACGGTGGGGGTGAGCAGGACGTTGTGCGTCAGATGGAATTTGCCCATCCTGATGCCGATGTCCGCGGCGACCGCGCGAGCGTCCAGATAGTCGACCGCGCTGAACTTCTCGCCCCGTTCCCAGACCTTGCCGAGCCCCGGGTCGACCTTGTCGCGCGCACCCTCCGGGAAGTTCTTCAGCATGGCCGCGGCGCCGGCTGCCCACAGCAGTTCGAAGGCCTCGATCGGGTCGCTGAAGCCGGGGTCGGCGGCGGTGACCGGCAGACCCGCCGCGTCGAGGGCCTGCACGGCTCGGTCGACGATCGCCCGGACCTCCGGATCGACGGTCACGTAGCCGAGCGTGGGGGAGTACGCGACTCCGAGTCCGACCACGTCGCGGCCGATCTCGCCGCGGAAGGTGGTCGCGAACGGCGCGAGCGACGTCGGGTCGCGCGGGTCGGGCAGCGACAGGATGTCCATCAGCAGTGCCGCATCCTCGACCGTGCGGGTGAGGGGACCGGCGTGCGCCAGCGGCCCGAACGGGCTCGCCGGGAACAGGGGGATCCGACCGTGGGTGGGTTTGAAACCGACGACGCCGCAGAACGAGGCGGGGATGCGCACGCTGCCGCCGCCGTCGGTGCCGACGGAGCAGGGACCGAGTCCGGCCGCGACCGCTGCGGCACTGCCGCCCGAAGATCCGCCGGCCGTCTTGGTCGGGTCGGCCGGGTTTCGGGTGATCCCGCACAGGGCACTGTCGGTCACGGCTTTCCAGGCGATCTCGGGAGTCGTGGTCTTGCCGAGGAACACCATCCCGTCCTCGCGAAGCCGGGCGGCCACGGGACTGTCGACGTCCCACGGCTGGTCCTCGTCGACGGCCTGTGATCCCCGCAGCGTCGGCCAGCCGTCGGTGAGGAAGATGTCCTTGATCGAGATCGGCACGCCGTCGAGCAGCCCCTTGGAGTAACCGGTGGTCCAGCGCTCCTCGGACTTCCGGGCCTGCGCGAGGGCGCGCTCCTCGTCGACGAGGCAGTAGGAATTGATGGTGCGGTCACGCTCGGTGATGGCGTCGAGCATCGCCTGCGTCGCTTCCACCGGCGAAAGTTCTCCGGACGAGTAGGCCGTGACCAGTTCGACGGCGGTCATGTCGGTGGGATTCATGAGAACTCCTTCAGCCTGGACGTTCGGGCCCTGTCTTCATCGGCTCGGTACGTACCCGAGGTGCTTGTCAACTACGTTCTCGAGCGGGTACCCCGCAACCCAGCGTTCGAAATTGTCGGTGAACACGGTTACGAGGTCATCTCGCCAGCCGGCGAAGTCGCCCGAACTGTGGGGCGTGATCGAGACGTTCGGCATGTCCCAGAGTGGATGGCCTGCGGGGAGCGGTTCCGTGTCGAACACGTCGAGCGCGGCGCCCGCGATCGTCCCCGCCCGGAGCGCGGCGACGAGGTCGTCGGTGCGGACGAGCTCACCGCGTCCGACGTTCACGAACCGGGCTCCCGGCTTCATCGCGGCGAACGTCGAGTCGCGGAACAGGTGGCGGGTCTGCTCGGTGAGCGGTGCCACCGCGATCACGTAATCGGCGACGGCGAGCTGCTCCGGGAGATCCTCCGTTGCGGAAACCGTTCCGAAGTCGGGGTCGGCGTTGCGTGCGGTGCGGCCCGACCCGCTGACCTTCATGCCCGCTGCGCGGAGAAGTCGTGCGATCGCGCGGCCGATGGGACCGGTGCCGACGATCAGGGCGGTGCGGCCCGCGATCCGCTCGGATTCGCGGTGCTGCCACGTGTGGGACTGCTGCAGGCGCAGCGAGCCCGGCAGATCCTTCGCGAACGAGAGGATCTGGGCGAGCACGTACTCGGCGATCGCCCCGTCGAACACGCCCCGTGAGTTGGTGATCGTGACGTCGCTGTCGCGGGCCTCGGGGAACATCACGGGGTCGACGCCCGCCGCGGCGATGTGCAGCCACTGCAGCGAACCGGCGGCGTGCCAGGCTCCCGGCACCGCGTCGGTGAGGAAGTCGTAGAGGAACAGCACGTCCGCGCCGTCGAGGGCGTCGCTCAGCCCCGCCTTGCCGGTGTAGCGAACTTCGGCACGGGACACGACGGGTGCCATGAGCTCGTCGCTCGGCAGGACGTGGGCATGTAGCACCGCGACGATCGGGTTCCGACTCACGTTGACACCGTATGAGTAACTCGTATGATTGTCAACAATCTGATAATGCTCGGACGCGGCCGAAACGAAGGTGAGGCCTGGTGTTGGAACTGAACATTCCCGAATTCGAGGGGCCTATCGCGCAACGGGGAATCGGCATCATCGCCCCGTTCGACCTGGCGCTCGAACGAGAACTGTGGCGATGGGCTCCCCTCGAGGTGAGCCTCCATCTGGCGCGCACGCCGTACGAACCCGTGCCCGTCAGCCTGGAGATGGCCGAACTCGTGTCCGAGCGAAGACACCTCATGGCGGCGACGCGCGACGTCCTGCACGTCGAGCCCGAGGTCGTGGCCTATCTGTGCACGTCGGGAAGTTTCATCAAGGGCCTCGACTACGAGCGAACCCTGTGCGACGCGATCTGCGAGGCCGGCGCCCAGCACGCGATCACCACGTCCGGTGCGCTGGTCGAGGCGATCGAACACCTCGAGCTGAGCAGGCTGTCGGTGATCACGCCGTACGACGCCCCGCTGACCGAACGGCTGCACGCGTTCCTGAACGAGGCGGGCACCGAGGTGGTGCGCTCCGATCATCTCGGGCTCGGCGGTGGCATCTGGAAGGTCAACTACCGCACGATCGCCGAGCGGATCATCGCCGCGGACGACCCCAGGTCGGAGGCGATCTTCGTCAGCTGTACGAATCTGCCGACCTACGACGTCATCGCCCCGCTCGAGCAGGAGCTCGGGAAACCGGTCCTCACCGCCAACCAGCTCACGATCTGGGCCTGTCTCGGCCGGATGAAACTCCCCATGACAGGCCCCGGCAAGTGGCTTCGCAACGTCTTCTGACATCACCCTCACGACACGGAAAAGAGGAGAACGTATGACGAGCACGCCGACCCCCACTGTGGGATTCATCTACCCCGATCACGCCGCCGAGGACGACTACCCCTTCGCCGCGGAGATGCTCGGAGTGGATCTGCCGGTCGTGCACATCTACGGCACCGACCTGCACGCCGTGCCCGAACTGCTCGACCTCGGGAGCCCCGAGAAGCTCGCAGGCGGGGCCGCACTCCTCGCCGAGGAGAAGCCGGACGCCGTCGTGTGGGCGTGCACCTCGGGCAGCTTCGTCTACGGTCCCGACGGGGCGAAGCAGCAGGCCGAGACGCTCGCCGCGGCCACCGGTGTGCCCACGTCCAGCACCAGTTTCGCGTTCGTCCACGCCCTGCACGCGCTGGGGATCACGCGCGTCGCGGTGGCCGCGAGCTACCCGGAGGACGTCGCGAAGCTGTTCGTCGAGTTCCTCGCCGCCGCCGGTATCGAGGTGCTGTCGATGTCGAGTGCGGGAATCGACACCGCGGCCGAGGTCGGTCTGCTCAGCCCGGAATCCGTGGTGGAACTCGCGGTGGAGAACGACCACCCGGACGCCGAAGCCCTGCTCATCCCCGACACGGCCATGAGGACGCTGGGTGCGCTGAGTACTCTCGAGCAGCGCCTCGGCAAGCCGGTCCTCACGGCAAACCAGGTGACCATCTGGGAAGGCCTGCGTCTTGCGGGCCACACGGCGGTGCACCCGTCGTTAGGAACCTTGTTCGAGAAAGGCCACAGTCATGGCTCTGACTGACCTGGAACCCGTCAGTCGTCAATCGACTGCCGAATTCATCGCGGACCGCCTGCGGGTCGCCATCATGAAGGGTGCGCTCGAACCGGGTGCACAGCTGGGCGAGGCGGAACTGGCCGCGCATTTCCAGGTCTCGCGCGGGCCGCTGCGCGAAGCCATGCAGAGGCTCGTGTCCGAGGGCATACTGCACAGCATCCGTCATCGCGGGATCTTCGTGACGGAACTGACCCTCGACGACGTCGTCGACGTGTACCGCAGCCGCTCGGTCATCGAGCGCGGGGCGCTCGAGATGATTCTCGACGACGGCCGCCGGGAAGCCACCTACCTGGCGCTCGAACCCACCGTGCTCGTGATGCAGGCCGCGGCCGAACGCGGCGACGCCGCCGCCGTCTCGGACGCCGACCAGCAGTTCCATCAGATCCTGGTGGAGAGTTCGGAGAGCCCGCGGCTCATTCGGGCGGCGAGGACGCTGCTGATCGAGACCCGGATGTGCCTGGGTGCGTTGCAGACCACCTACGACGACATCCGCGAGCAGGCGCAGGAACATGCCACCCTGCGCGAGGCGATCCGGTCGGGTACAGCTGGAGAGGTGCAGAAACTGCTCGCCGAACACCTGGACGACGCCGTCCAGCGGCTCCGCGCCGATCAGAAGACTCTGTCGTCGTAGCGACGGAGAAGCAGAGGTAAGTGCCGAGGAGGGACAATGACTCAGGTAGCTGAGGTTCAGGGAGACACCAACCGCCACGATCGCTACCCGACTCGGATCGCCGCCGAGCCGTCGATGCTCCAACGAAGCGAACCCGCCGTGTGGGGCAGACCCGCCGACGGGCCGTTCGATTCGTCGGCTCTCGCCGGACACGAGTCACGCGGCTTCACCATCATCGACAATTTCCTGAACGCGAGCGAAGTGATGTCGTGCCGGGAGGAACTCGACCGGCTGTCCCGGGACCCCGCGATGCGCGACAGCGGGCGCGTCATCCGCGAACGCGGCACCGACGAGGTTCGTTCCGTCTTCGACGTGCACCGGCGCTGTGACGTGGTTGCCGAGCTGATCCGCGACGGCAGGATCCTCGACCGCGCGCGACAACTCCTCGGCTCCGACGTCTACATCCATCAGAGCCGGATCAACTCGATGCCCGGTTTCAAGGGCACCGGTTTCTACTGGCACTCGGACTTCGAGACCTGGCACGCCGAGGACGGTCTTCCCGTCCCACGGGCCGTCAGCTGCTCGATCACGCTCACCGAGAACTACCCGTTCAACGGGTCGTTGATGGTGATGCCCGGTTCGCACAAGCGATTCGTCCAGTGCGTCGGCGCCACCCCCGACGACAACTACACGTCGTCCCTCGTCTCGCAAGAGGTCGGGGTTCCGCGTCGGGAGGACGTGACGCGGATGGCGGCGGAGTTCGGGATCGACCAGTTCACCGGTGCCGCAGGAACCGCGCTGTGGTTCGACTCGAACCTCATGCACGGGTCGGGGAACAACATCACGCCCTACCCGCGGTCGAACCTGTTCCTCGTGTTCAACAGCGTCGAGAACACCCTCGTCGAGCCGTTCGCCGCGGCGCGTCCGCGGCCGGAGTACATCGCGTCACGCGACTTCACTCCGCTGTCCTGACGTGAGTGGCAAGGAGTGCTCCGGCACGCCTTGCCACTCACCTATGCGGGGACCTCGTGCAGGGCTCGGGCGAGGTGGGCGAGCTCGGGAATGTCGGCGGCCCGGTCGAGCGCCGCTTCCAGTGTGGCGTCGTGGGTGGGACGGGCCTCGTCCAGCGCCGCCCGCCCGGCCGGTGTGAGCTCGGTGTAGATGCCGCGGCGGTCGTCGTCGCACAGAATGCGGGTGAGCAGTCCGCGGTTCTCCAGACGGTTCACCAGCCTGGTGGTGGCGCTGCTGCTCAGCGCCGCCGCGCGGGCGAGTTGCGCCATGCGCATGTGCCAGCCGTCCTGACGGCTGAGGGCGTCGAGCACCGTGTACTCGACCACCGAGAGATCGTGCCCGCGCTGTAGGGCGCGCTCGAGCTCCGCCTCGAGCAGCCCGTGCAGGGCCGCGAGCGTGCGCCATCCCTGCGACCGGATCTCGACGGCGTCGTCGGCGACTGCCATTGCCCACCTCCTGTGGATACGACTGTCAGGCCAGAATACCAGCTTGCGCACATATCAGGCGTGTGCAACTATTTATGGCGCGCCTGCAACCAATGCAGACGCGGTATTCGAGCTAGCGCTCTTATCTCCCAGTCTGTACGAAAGGAGTGGCTGCAATGCCACTGGGTCTGCTCGCCCTCGCAATGGGCGGCTTCGGGATCGGTCTCACCGAATTCGTCATCATGGGATTGCTGCCGGAGGTGTCGGCCGATTTCCAGGTAAGCGAGTCGGTGGCCGGCTACCTCATCTCCGGCTACGCCCTCTCCGTCGCCATCGGGGCGATCGTCATCACCGCAGCCGTCACCCGCTTCGACCGCAAACGTGTGCTCCAGGCGCTGATGGTGCTGTTCATCGGCGGCAATCTGCTGTCGGCGCTGGCCCCGACGTACGAGGTCATGATGGGCGGACGCGTCCTCGCAGCCCTGTGCCACGGCGCGTTCTTCGGCATCGGCTCGGTCCTCGCCGCCGACCTCGTGCCCGCGAGCAAGCGGGCAGGCGCGATCGCGACGATGTTCGCTGGACTGACCATCGCCAACGTTCTCGGTGTCCCGTTCGGCACGTTCCTCGGTCAGCAGTTCGGCTGGCGCTCCACGTTCTGGGCCATCACCGTCATCGGCGTCGTGGCGCTGATCGGCATCGCAACGCTGGTGCCGTCCGTGTCCCGTCCGGCGGACGCACCGGAATCCGCCGGTCTGCGCACCGAACTGCGGGCGTTCCGGTCTCCGCAGGTGTGGTTCTCGATCGCCGTCACCATCCTCGGATTCGGCGGCATGTTCGGGGCGTTCACATACATCGCGTTCACCCTCACCGAGGTCGGCGGATTCGCGTCGACCAGCGTCCCGTGGCTCCTCGTGCTCTTCGGCGGCGGTCTGTTCGTCGGCAACGTCCTCGGTGGCCGTGCCGCCGACAAGGCACTCGCCCGCACGCTGATCACGATCCTCGCCGTGCTCACCGTCGTGCTCGTCGTGTTCGCGCTCACCGCGGGGAGCAAGCCGATGACGATCGTGGCCCTGTTCTTCATGGGCGCCTTCGGTTTCGCGACCGTCCCCGGGCTGCAGATGCGGATCATGAACTACGCGGCACAGGCGCCGACGATGGCGTCCGGCGCGAACATCGCCGCCTTCAACGTGGGCAATGCACTCGGGGCCTGGCTCGGCGGCATCACCATCGCCGCGGGACTCGGCTTCACGTCCCCGATCTGGATGGGTGCCGCGCTGACCGTCGGTGCGCTCGCCGTTCTCGTCCTCGCCACCGCAGTCGACCGGCGGTCGAAAGATCAGTCGGTGGAGGAGGATCCGGCGGTGGTGTCGGTCTAGTGTCAGCGCGGCGGCGTCGCGTCGCCCGGTGCGCGCGTGAGGGTGGCGATCGTGTTGTCGTTCTGGCTGGTGGCGTAGGCCTTCGCGCCGTCGGCGGAGACCGCGACGCCACCGGCACTGTCGCCGACGGCGAGCGACGTCACCTCGGCGTTGGTGCCCGGATCGAACACCGTGACGGCGCCGCCCTCGGAGTCGACGACGTACAGCGTGTGTCCGTCCGCGGTCACCGCGGCACCGCCCATCGTCCCGTCGACGCCGAACGTGGCGGTCACCGTGTTGGTGGTCGCGTCGATCACCGACATTTCCGCGCCGCTCCGCACGTAGGCCCGGTCGTTCGTGGCCGTCACGGCACTGGGGTGGGAGGCGACGGGAATCGTGTCGACGACACTCGTCGTGGCCGTGTCGATCACCGTCACCGTGTTGTCGGAGGAGTTGGTGACGTACACGTGCGTGCCGTTGGTCGCGAGCTGGATGGGGAAGGCGCCGACCGGAACCGTGGCGGTCACCGCGTTCGTGGCGGTGTCGATCACGGAGACGGTGCTCTCGACGCCGTTGGTGACGTAGGCGTGGGCCCCGTCTGCGGATACCGCGACCGCCAAGGCGAATTCGCCGACCGGGATCGTGGCGGCCACGGTGTTGGTGGCGGTGTCGATCACGGACACGCTCCGGTCGGCGGTATTCACGACGAACACCCGCGCACCGTTCGGGGTGACGGCGATTCCGGTGGGTCCGCCGCCGACCGGGACGGTGGCGGTGACGGCGTTCGTTGCGGTGTCGATGACGGACACGCTGTTGGCCCCGGAGTTCGTGGCGTATGTGACGGCGCCGCTGGGTGCGACCGCCACCTGCATCGGCGTCTGCCCGACGGGAACGTTGGCGGTGACGGCGTACGTCGGCGCCGCACCGGCGGTGGTGGCCAGGAGGCCGAGCGTGGCGACGCCGATCGTCAGGACAGTCGAAGTGCGGGCGAACATCACCGTCGTAGTGTCTCCCGCACCCAGGCGTTCGTCGGGGATGTCCGCAAGATCACGTGGCAGGGTCGGCGAGTCCCCCCGAGTTCGCGGTCTCGCGGGTTCGCTGCGCCAGCTCGCTGAGGCGACGAGCGCGGGCGATCTCGGCCGGCGTGAACGGCTCGTCCACCGGCCGCACGAAGACGAGCGGCTCACCCTCGCCCGACGGGATCGCGACCGACGACGCCGTGGTCGGATGGTCGCTCACGAGCGAATCGACATACTGGGCGCCGAGCAGCTCTGCGATCGACAGGGGCAGTTCGGACGGATCGGCCGCCACCCGCGACGCCAACGTCAGCGCCTTCGTCTGGCCGTCGATGAGCGCGAGCGCCGAAGCCGGCCAGATGCCCACACTGCGGCCGCCCCCGGCCCGGACGGCATGCGACAGCGCCTCCGGTGACGTCTCCCGGCCCGCCCCGACGATCAACTCGTCGAGCGAACCGCCGTCCAGGTGATGGACGTGCACGGTCAGGATGTTGGCGTCCAGCTTCGCGAGGTTGCGCGCCAGCGACTCGAGCTGTCCCGGTTGGTCGCTCACCCGGACACGGATACGCCAGAGTGACTGTCCGGTCGAGAGATGGCCGTGCCTGCCGTCGGGCGGACCGTGCAGCCAGCCACCCAGCAGTCTCATCGCCGACGGCTCCACCACCCAGATCACCAGCACCGTGGTGCTGACGGTCAGGACCGTGACGGTCATCAGATAGGAGACGTGGAAATGAATGACCAAGGCATGAAGCACTAGTTCGACGGGAAAGACGGCGCACAGTTTCGCAAGCGCCAGACGGAGACGGCGGGGGTGCGGAAGCCGACCGCACGCCTCGCACGCGTTGACATGAACTCCGGGTTCTCTCTCGGCATCGTTCATGCACCCACTGTCGTCCGGAAGTATTGCCGGGCAGTTTCATCGCACGGTCGGTGGTGTGACGGATGGTCGTGAAATGCGTTGGGGTGCAACGCCGATGTGGTGGGCGAGACACCGCGTCGGCGCGTGTGATCGGGGGCACCCTTCGCGGTGGCCGATGCGCACGTGGACATGGTGACGCCGCTGCTGCCGGGGACAGACGCCCGGCAGCAGCGGCGCGATTCGGAGCGCTCAGCGCAGCGTGATTCGGAGCGCTCAGCGCAGTGAGGCGGCGTCGCTCAGGTCCGTTCCCCGGGTCTCCGGGGCCATGAGGAAGCTGACGAGTGCTCCCACCGCGGCAATGCCCGCGGCGATGTACATCGTTGCGGAGAGTCCGAGGTTGGACAGCGCCCACGGGGTGGCGAACGTGCCGATCGCCGCGCCGATCCGGCTGATCCCCGTGCAGAGGCCGACCGCAGTGGCCCGCACCTCGGTGGGGAACAGTTCGTTGGGGTAGATCCATTCGAGGATGGAGGGCCCGCCGTTGAAGAGTGCGTAGATCGCGAATGCGAACGCGATCACCCACAGGCCGGCATCCGGCTTGATCGCGAGGAAGAGCAATCCGAGACCGGAGAGCACGAACCCCCAGATCAAGATCGGCCGGCGACCGAGTCGATCGACGAGCAGCAGTGCGACGACATTGCCGATGAGGAAGAACAGGTTGATCAGCCCGTAGCCGATGTGGGCCAGATTTCCGGAGCCGAGGTTGAAGAGTTCGAGGATCTGCGGTCCGAAGGCGTAGATGGCGAACAGAGTCACGATCGTGCACGTCCAGAAGATCGAAATGAAGACGACCCGCTGCAGGTACCCTCCGCGCATCAGTCCGCGAATCGAGGTGGTCCCTTCCTCGTCGGGCAGATCGTCCAGGGTCGCATCGTTTCCGATCGTCTTACGTAACACCGTCAGTGCCTCCGCGGAACGCCCCTTGCTGAGAAGCCAGCGCGGCGACTCGGGGATGCTCGTGCGCGCGATCACGATCAGGGTGGCGGGAACCGCCGAGGACAGCAGCATCCACTTCCAGCCATCGGGATGGCTGAGGAGAAGGTATCCCACGAACGCGGCGGTGGTAGCGCCCACGAACCACATGGCATTCAGTCCGCCGACGAGTTTGGCGCGCCACGCCTTCGGCGCGAACTCCGTCACCAGGGCGGTGGCGATGGGGTAATCGGCGCCGACCGCGATACCGATGATCAAGCGCAGTATGAACAGTTGCATTTCGTCCGCCGCGAAGAATTGCAGCACCGAGCAGACGATGATCACGATCAGGTCGATGGTGTACATCAACTTTCGGCCGATCCGATCGGTCACTGCGCCGAACACGGCACCACCGAGGAAGACGCCGATGAGAGCCGAAGACCCGATGAGGCCCGCCCAGAGCGCGCTCATGTCCCATTGCGCCTGGATCTGAACCATCGCGATGCCGATGATGCTGAGGATGTAGCCGTCGAGAAAAGGTCCGCCCGAGGAGAAGAGGGCGAGCCTGGCGTGAAAGCCGTTGAGCCTGGCGCTGTCCAGTGTGACGCCCGATCGGGCGGTGACGGTGGTGTCGAGGTTCATCTGAGGAATCCCATCGGGGGTGTGGGCTTGAGGGTCGGTCCCCACGTGATGTGGTTGCTGCCACATTAAGAAGTGAATCGGCGGCGCGGAATTACCAATCTCCTACCAATTCATGCTCCGTGCTTATCAATTCGGTGGTCGACGGCCGCGACGGCGTCGATTTCGATTCGCTTGCTGCCGCGGAAGCGCGCGACCTCCACGGTCGTGCGTGGCGGTAGCGGAATCCCTTCCAGCCGATCGAGATACGCGGCGTTGTAGTCGTCGAACTCCGACAGATCGGCCAGATACACCGTGGTCTTCAGGAGCGTGTGCAGTCCGCCACCCGAAGCCAGGAGCGTCGCTTCCAGATTGTCGAGTGCGACCCTGACCTGCTCTCCGATCGCGGCCGGGGTCTCGCCGTCCGCGGTGGTGGGGATCTGCCCGCACGCCCAGATGGTGCCGGCGAATACCGCGGCTCTCGAGTACGGTCGTTCGGTGCCGCGTGGATGAGCGACGAGTTCACGATGGTCAGTCATGGTTTGCCTCCGGGACGAGGAATCGCCTGCCGAGCGCGTACGCCCGCGACCACTTCGCCGTGTCGACGAAGAGGCCGTAGGAGACGGCGTGGCGGTATCGCGTCTCCCGTTCGGCGGCGGTGTGGACGGGACGGGACGCGTCCGCGGCGAAGGGTGCGGTCCAGACGAGCGTGCTTCTGTCGGTTTCTGCGCCGCATTCGAACGCGGTCGTGAGGGCGACGTCGCGGTACATGTCGCCGGCCGCGGTCACGACCGTCGCGTTCGTCTGGCACCCACGATCATTCAGAGTGACCAGCCACAGCGTCGTGCCGGACCGGGACGCGGCGCGGAGGGCGTACCAGTCGGCTGCCTCGTGGTCGTCGATTTCTGACAGCAGAACCGGGCGTGATTGCACAAGCGCGAGGTCGACCGCCAGAGGTCCGGACAGCAGGCCGCTCCGGGCCGAGTGGTCGACGACGTCGACAGCGGAATTTCTCGACAGCGTCACACCGGTGGGACTGTTCGTCGAATCGAGCCGGTCCAGCGTGTCCAGCAGTGTGTCGATCCCGGTTCGCGCGTGCAGTTGCATCGCCGTCACCGTGTCGGCCGCGGCGCCGGCCTCGCCCGCGCTGACCCCGGCCGCATACAGTGCGCGGAAAGCGGTCTCGCGAACCTCACGTACCGCCAACCTGATTCGGTCGCCCACGGCCGGGAGTGCGTCGTGCTCGGATGTGTAGGTGAGCATGTCGGTCATCGGCGTTCCTGTGTCTCGTGCAGGCCGGGGAAGACTTCGTCGAAGATCCGCAGCCAGTTCTCCCCGAGAATCTTCGCGATGGTCCCGTCGTCGAGTCCGACGTCCTGCAGGCACTCGGTGAGAACCGGGAAGTCGGACGGGCCCGAGAACCAGTTCGGCCACATCGGCCACTCGGGTTCGACCGGATTCTGGCTGGGCGGTCGCCAGCGGCCGTTGCGCAGCCACGCGACGTAGTCCTCCGACCAGTTTCGGGTGCAGTCACTCCCGATCGCGACGTGGTCGGGTCCGATCTGGTCCACGAGTCGCGCGACCATGACCGCGAAGTCGGAACTGGAGGTGGCCTCGCCGCCGAGAACGTTGGGGTAGAGGCAGCAACCGATCACGCCGCCGCGGGCGGCCAGCGCGTCGATGACCTCGTCCGGCTTGTTGCGGGGGCTGTCGACGAACCACGTCGGGTTCGAATGGGTAATCGCGACGGGCTTTTCGGATGCGTCGATCGCATCCAGGCAGGTGCGGTTGCCGACGTGGGAGAGATCGACGAGCATCCCTACCCGGTTCATCTCGGCGACCATGATTCGTCCGAACGCGGTGAGACCCGAGTCGTGCTCGTCGTAGCAGGCGCCGCCCGCCAGATTCTGAATGTTGTAGGTGAGTTGCGCGACACGAACACCCAGGCGATGGAAGATCTCCACCATCCGGTAGTCGTCCCCGAACGGCGAGGAGTTCTGGAACCCGAGGAGTACGGCGATCCGGTTGTCCCGCTTCGCCGTGCGAATGTCTTCGGACGTCTCCGCGAGCGTGACGATGTCCTTGTTGTCCGCGGCGAGTTGATACCACTGCGCGACGGCGCCGAGGGTGTCGGTCGGCCCGTCCCACACCGCGCAGGTGGCGTTCACGCCCGTGACGCCACCGGCGCGGAGTTCCTCGAGGACTTTCCGATCCCAGTTGTTGATCTGAAGTCCGTCCACCACCAGCAGGTCGGAGTGTGTGAGCGTGTGCACTAGGAATCCTTTCGCGGCTTGCGGGTGAAGATCCAGTCGTCGTCGACTCCGGCGGCGACGTCGTCGGCCCGTGGGGCTCCCGAGTAGAGGGTCACGCGGAGCCAGTCGGTCGATTGCGGGCTGTAGTTCTCCATCCCGTACATCGCCAGTTGGAATCGCTGCAGATTCAGGGGAAGGAACTTCTCGGCAAGCAGGTTGTCGTGTGCTTCCGAATACGGAACGTCGGCGAGTGTCTGTACGCGGGCGACGATGCCGCGGTGCCAAGGATGCTCGACGAGAAAGGCGGCGACGGACGCTTCGTCATGTGCCGCCGCGAGATCGCGGTCCAGAGAGGCGACGGACCGGGCGACGTCGATCGGATGCTCGACATTCTCGCCGGGATCGATGCCCCTGCGTCCGCGACGCGGCTCCTCGTTGTTCTCCGAGGAGAACCAGAAGTGGGCCAGCTCGTCGGGATCGTCGAAGTCGAAGCGCCGCACCCACCCGTAGCGCCCTCGGAGGGCGGAGCGCAACTGGGAGCAGGTCTGCGCGGGATCGACGTCCTGCCGCTGATCGCAGCACAGCAACTCCTCGACCTCGGCGTCGAGTTGAGGGTGTACCTCGACG
Source organism: Rhodococcus mengyinensis (assembly GCF_048381435.1). NCBI lineage: Bacteria > Bacillati > Actinomycetota > Actinomycetes > Mycobacteriales > Nocardiaceae > Rhodococcus > Rhodococcus mengyinensis. The sequence continues at coordinate 64,166 of NZ_JBLWIT010000054.1, forward strand.
ATCACGCTGTCCACGACGGCGCGGGCCTCGGGACCGATTGCGGCCGCGTGCTCGTGGAGCGTCCGCCACGCGTGGGTCGTTGCCTCCCCGCCGATCGTCCCGCTGTCGATGTACTCGGCCAGCATGGCCCGGAGTGGTTCGAGTCGGGACGAGAGTTCGCCGCACGGGACGAAGGGCGCGGTCGCCAGGTCTGCGCGTTCGCGGAAATAGAGTGTGGCTCGCTCGAGCAGGTCACCGGCAGTGTCGATGCGCCGATCGGCGGGTGTGGTCGCCTGCGCCAGGGCGTGAGCGAGCGGGAGTTCCCGCGTGGCACACCAGGCGTCGAGCACGTGCGGGTGGTTGATCACGTAAGGCACCATGCCGAGACCCGTTGCGTTGCCGAGCCCGAGGTAGCGTCGCCAGTCTCCGGACAGCTGCGCCGACAGAGGGTTTCGGGCGCGGGCACAGTGCTCGACGAGGTCGTAGCTGAGCTCGCGCAACAACCAGGCGGTCAGCATGTGCGCCCGGTAGGGCAGCCTCAGGGGATGATCGGCATCGAGCCGATCGAAATCTGCGAGCCCGAACTTTCCGTTGCTGTAGAACGCGGTACTCCGCAGGATATAAGCGGCATCGCCCATGGTCGTGATGTCCGGTTGAGTGCCCTCGGAGAGGCGGTCGACGACGTAGTCGAAGAACCGGGCGCTGCGGTTTGCCCGCGTCCAGATGAGAGTGCCGTCGTCCGCCCGGCCTTCTTCCTGACGTGGTACCTGCACACGCAATGCGTTCGATCGGCTCTCGGTCAGCGGTCCCTCGATCAGGGCGCCGGTGACGTCCCAGGCCTTCGCGATGACACGATCGGTTCGATCACTCTCGGTGAGGGTCGTCGAGAATACGACGAATCGCACCTCGTATGAACCGATGACGACGCGGTACACGATCTCGCCGCGGCCGGCGCCGTCGACATCCCACCGCTCGCGTTCCACCCGCCAGTTCTGCGCGGCCGCCGTTCGGAGGAAGGACCGGGCGAAGCTGTGGCGGGTGTAGCGTGCCGCTCCCATGTCGGCCGGGTCCAGGACCTGCTCCGGCGACCGCGCCAGGGTCTGAGTCCGGCGGAGCGTGTCGGTGGGCCTCATGCGTCACTCCTCGGAGTTCCGATGCGGGCGTAGGCAATCTTGCTCCACGTGAAGAACTCGGCACTGGTTGCCGCATTCTGCTCACGAGGAGCGGGGAAGGACGAGTCCTTGAGTCCGCCGAAGGGAGCGTGGAGTTCGGACCCGGTGTTGGGGGCATTGACTTTGATCAGTCCCGCGTCGAGGTCACGAATGCAGCGACGAACGGAGCGCTCGTCACAGGTGAACACCGCGGCGGTGAGGCCGAAGGGCGTTGCGTTCGCGACGGTGATGGCCTCGTCGAGGTCTTTCGCACGCAAGATCGTGGTCACCGGTCCGAACACCTCCTCTCGGCAGATGGTCAATTCGGTGCTGCCGGCGAGCAGAGTGGGGGCGACGAACGCGGCACCCGACGTGGGGAGTGGTGCACGCGCCAGCAATTCGGCGCCCTCGGACAGCGCCTGGTCGACCGCGGCCGTCACCTCCTTCGCCGCGCGGGGCGAGACGAGCGGGCCGATCTGCGACTCCGGTGCCAGTCCGTCGCCGACCGCCAGTTCCTCGACGCGGGCGACGAGTTCGGGAACGAGTGCGTCGTAGGCGTCGCCGACCGCGATGATCCTTCTCGTCGCCGTACATTTCTGACCGGTGCTTCCCATGGCACCGGCGATCAACACGGCTGCTGCGTCGTGCGGATCGACGTCGGGGAGCACGATTGCCGCGTTGTGGCCGCCGAGTTCCATCTGGACCTTCGCGCCGCGGGGCACGGCGGCAGCCTGGATCGACCTGCCCACCGGGACCGATCCGGTGAAGGTGACTCCGGAGATCTCCTCCCGGGCAACCAGTTCGGCGCCGATCGGACCGGGACCCAGGATCATGTTGAGGACACCCGCCGGGACACCCGCTGCGGCAAGGACTTCGGCGAAGGCCGCGGCTGTCGCAACCGTGTCGCTCGCGGGTTTCCAGACAACGGTGTTGCCCCAGAGCAGTGCAGGTGCGAGCTTCCAGGCCGGGATCTGGAGCGGGAAGTTCCACGGGGTGATGGCGGCAACCACGCCGAGCGGCCGGCGGACCGTCCGAATCACCTCGTCGGGATGAGAAGAAGGGTAGGTGGCGCCGTCGGGGTTCCTGGCCTGCGCTGCGTGGTAGTAGAGGGTCTCGACGGTGGCCCCGACTTCGGCGCGCGATTCGGGGAGGGTCTTGCCCTGCTCTCGGGTCATCAGCTCCGCGATCGCGTCCGCGCGCTCGGCCAGGATCTCGGAGGCCCGGCGAAGGACCAGTCCGCGGGCGATGATCCCGCGGTCGTCCCAGTCCCGCCGAGCCGACACTGCAGCGGAGACCGCTGCATCGAGGAGACGGGTGTCGGCTTGGTGGTATTCGGCGACGGTGGTCTCGTCGGACGGGTTCGTCGTCGTGGTGACCGGACCTTGGCCGTCCACCCAGTCACCGCCGATCAGGTGGCGTAGAAAGTTGTCCGTGTCCGGTGCGGTGATGTGGTGCTGCACTGCTGACTCCTCGAAGGCATGGTAATTCGGTGCCCTCAACGCTAGGCGGGGCACTCACCGTGCAGAAGTACCTATTGTCAACCGACTGATAAGTTGCAAGTATCAATCGCGTGGAACTGCGGCAGCTTCGATACTTCGTCACGGTGGCCGAGGAAATGAACTTCAGGCGCGCTGCGGAACGCCTGCACATCGCACAGCCGGCGCTCAGCCAGCAGATCAGCAAGTTCGAGAAGGAACTGCGAACCACCCTGTTCGAGAGAACCACGCGGCGGGTCGAGCTGACCGACGCGGGTCGGGTGCTCCTCGACGAGGGCCGCCGCGTCCTCGCGGAAGCCGATCATGCGCTGGCGGCAGTGGAGCAGGTCGCGCACGGTGAGGTCGGGCTGCTCCGCATCGGCTTCGTCAGTTCCGCGGCGTTGAGGATCGTCCCCGCCACGGTGCTCGCCCTCCAGAAGGCGTGGCCCGGCGTCCAGGTCGAACTGTCCGAGTCGACGACCGACCGTCAGCTGTCCGGGATCGCCGACGGAATTCTCGACATCGGATTGGTGCGTGAAGTCGACCGCGCGGAGGGCATCGTCGTGCGACCGCTGACCCGTGAGCCGCTGCTGGTCGCGATGCACTCGTCGCATCCCTTCGCGAACCGGACGTCGGTGCGGCTCGTCGAATTGCGCGACGAACGGTTCCTCACCTTTCCGCGAGGCCAGGTTTCGCGGCTCTACGACCACATCGCCGCTCTGTGCCATCACGCGGGATTCCGGTTGGAAGCCGCCCAGGAGGCGCTGCAGTTTCCCACCCTTCTCGGGTTGGTCGCCGCGAACACCGGCGTCACCATCGTCCCCGCCAGTCTCAGGGCCTTGCACCTACCGGACCTGCGGTACGTTGCGCTCGCGGATCCGCAGGCGGCCTCGACCGTCTCGGTCGCGTATCGCGCCGACAGGCAACAGGTCCCGGCGATCCGGCACTTCCTCGACGTCGCATCGTCCCTCGACCTGACGGACGAAACCCGGTAGTGCTCGCAGTTCGGCGGCTACCCGACCTCGAATTCGTTCGACGTCCCGGTGAACGCGGTGATCGTGCCTGCCGCGTCGCGGCTGTTGCCGAAGTGCTGCACGCGGTAGCGCCCGGCGGGTGTTCCGGCCGGGACGTCCCATGTGATGCGCGCGACCGACTGGTTCGGCCCGGTGCGCGTCCAGCGGTACTTGGTCGACCAGTCGCCGTCGTCGGCGTGACGCACCCAGCCGTCGCCGCCCCGGCGCTGGATCTCGAGAAACGTGCCACGCCGGCGCGGGTCGTTCCGGGGGTGGCCGGTGACGAACTCGACCGTGATCTGTTCGCCCGCAGACACTTTCGCGGCGGGTTGGGTCAGTACGTCGCCGAAGACGCGGCCTGCCGGTGGTTCGTCGCGGTCGACGCCCGGACCGATGTACGGCTGGAACTGCGACAGGTCACGGGGCGCCGGGCCGCGGGGAATGTCGCTGCCGGTGCGCACAGCGTCGGCGAGCGCCGCGAATCCCTGCTGGTACGCGGGCAGCGTGTAGCGGCCGAAGAGTGTCGAGCCGCCCTCGTACTGCTGCGCGTCGTACTCCTGCGGGGTGGTGCAGTAACTCGCGTACGAGTTCGCGTAACCCTGGAAGATCACGTTCTCCAGCGGCACACCGAGTCTGTCGGCGACGGTGCGGCGGATCCGCAGCCCGGACACGATCGTGAATTCCGCCGGGCCGCCCACGACATACACGTCACCGATGCGGAGGATCTGAATCTTCAGCACGTGCGGAACCCACCCGTCGGGTGGCAGCAGACCGACGGCCACGAGCACGAGTTTCGGTGCTTGCGCGTCCTGCAGCCACTGCGGGATCGGCGCGTCCATCCCGCCGAGTGCGTCGACGAGCGGGTTGGTGGTGCCTTCCGGGAAGATCGGGATGGCCGGACCGTCCTCGGTGCTGCCCGCGCTCATGGCGGCCCCGACACACGCGGGGGACGTCCGGTAGGTGCGGCCGTCGGGGGTGAATTCGCCGCCGACCTCCTGATTCGCCATGTCGAGGTACATGATTCGGCTGTCCACACCGCCGGTGAGGGTCTCCGACGCCGACTCCCACGCCGTGCGTGCGGCCGCGACCTGCCGCTGCCCGATGATGCGGGTGTTCTCGAACTCGTCGTCGGTGGGTCCGTGGCCGGGCCGGAGGTCGAGGTTGGGGGACATGTCGCCGGTGTTCGTCTGCGGGAACGCGGCGACGAAATGAGGCTTCTGGTCGTCGAGGTAACGGACACCCTCGTGGTCGTGTTCCCAGAAGTAGGCGGCCGCGCCCTTGTTGTCACCGGAAATCAGATGGTTCGTGTTGGTGAGCGAAGCACCGTGGGTCGGGAACCAGTTGATCGCCCCGACATCTCTGCCGCCCTGCGTGATTCGCAGGACCCGCATCGACGTGTCGATACCCAGGGGATAGTAGTCCCGGTCCTCGGCGGGGTTGCGGTCGAAGGCGATCCGCGAACGGTTGACGCTGGCATCGGTGAGTTCGCTGCGGCCGTACGACACCGAACCGGGGGCGAGCGAATCGTGCGCGGCGGTGATCGCCTCGACGATGCCACCGACCTCGGCGTCGAACACCTGACGGTTGTGGCCGAGCACGGCGAGGTTGTAGGCGTAGTCGTGGGACGCGCCGCCGCACGCCGCGTGGGAGTGCACCGCCGTGAGCATGACGTTCCGCTCGGTGTACAGGTCGCCGTGGAGTTCCGCGAGCCGAGCCAGCACGGCGTCGTGCACGGACTGGAAGATCATGCACACGTCGACGCACACGTAGACCACGCGCTGCCGGCCGGACTCGGCGAACACGAACGCCCGCGCACGGGTCCGCTGATGCAGTCCCTCGGCGCGCTGCTCGAAGCTGGAGTACCCCATCATCCCGACGTCGGCGACCGGCCCGGTGGCGTCGGAAATGCCGACGCCGACGAGGAATTCGGAGTTCTGGTCGGGATTAGCGGCCGCCGTCCCGGAGCCGAGCGTGGCGAGCGCCGGAGTCAGGGCCGCCCCCGCGAGCACGCTGCGTCGTCTGATCTGCACTATCGATCGTCCTTTCGGCGGTCGTCCCTCTGGGGCGCCACGAATTGGTCAAGCGTCCAGAAGCGTCGCCGGTATTGGACCCCAGTTCGGTAATCGGCGCAACCCCCACGTGAGTGGCGAAGTGTGCCCGCGCACACTTCGCCACTCACGTGCGGTCAGATCGGCTGCGCGTCCCCGAACGTCATCTTCAATTCGGGGATCGAGGACGTGACGAGCGCCCGTTTCGGAAGTCTCAGCGACCGCAGTTCGTCCGCGATTGGGTGGCTGCCCAGTTTCAGCTCCGCGCCTCCGGGCCGGGAGCGGATCCCGGTCGGGTTCATGTCCCAAGTGGTGAACCGGGTGAGCCCGTCGAGGTGCGAATAGGCGGCGAGCGACGTGCCTGCGCCCGAACCCGGCACCGTAATACCCGGTTTGACGCTCAACTGGGCGATCAGCCGGCCGCCCTCGCTCACCGAACCGCGCCTGACGGAACCGGTGTGGTCGACATCGAAATCGGCCAGGAACTTCGGGAAGCCCCAGATGCCGCGGCCGGCGGCCAGAGTGAAGTCGCCGTCGACGGGCAGCTGATGAATCAGCGCACCCGCCCGGCCCCGGGCCAGCGCCTTCAGGTCCCGGGGGACCGAGGTGCTGTCGGCCCGGTGGTCCCGGACGAGGAACGCCACCCCGAATTCGTTGTACGGTCCGAGGTCGCCGTCCACGTAGTCGACGAACACGAGGACGCAGATGCCACGTCCCGGCCGGAACTGCAGGATCTCGAGGCCGGTGTAGTCGATCAGCGACTGGGCGGCGGCGGTCGGCACCGAATACATCGCCATGAACGCCGACGCGGCCCGGATCTCCACGGGCATGTCGACCTGCTTGCCGAGAACCTGATGCGACGTCACGGCGCGACCACTCCGCGCAGACCGTCGGCGCCGAACATGGGCTCGAACATCGACGTGAAGTCGGGTCCGCGACGCAACATCTGGCCGCCGTCGACGTTGATGATCTGCCCCGTGATCCAGGTGGAGTCGGGGCCGAGGAGGAACTTGGCGAGCGCGGCGATGTCGGTGACCTCGCCGACCCGTGCGATCGGGGTGTTGGCCAGGTAGTCGTCCAGGACGGGTCCGCCGTCGGTGATGAGCGCGACGAGGTCGGTGCGGGTCAGTCCGGGGCGGATGCAGTTGACGCGGACGTTGCTCGCCCCGAGTTCGTCGGCGGCGAGTTGCGTCAGGTTGTCGACACCTGCCTTGGACGGACCGTATGCGCCGAACCAGCGGTGCGTGTTGCTGCTCGCGATCGAGGAGATTGTGACGATGGAACCGCCGCCCCCGGCGACGAGCGCCCGCGCGGAATGCTTGATCGTCAGCATGGTGCCGGTGACGTTCAGGTCCACGGTCCGCCGCCACGCGTCCACGTCGAGTTGGGTCACGGGTCCCACCGTTTCGTTCCCGCCTGCGCACGTGACGACGCCGTCGAGCTGCCCGGTGCGCCCGGCCGCTGTGGCGACCGCGCGGATGATGTCGTCCTCGTTCGTGACGTCGGCGGTGACCGTGTCGACGGTCCCCGCGGGATCACCGGCGGTGATCTGCTCCGCTGCGCGTACCAGTTTCTCCTCGTTGCGACCGCAGATCATGACGTGGACGCCCTCGGCCGCCAGGGCGGTGGCGACGCCCAGTCCGATGCCACTGCCGCCGCCGGTGACGAGTACGGACGTCTTCGCGAGCCCGCTGCTGCCGTCGTTGGTAACCACGTACACCTCCAGGTAATAGAACTCGTGTCAATTATCGAGCCGAGGATCTGTGAAACTTGCCGCTATACCACTGCGTCATAGTAGGAACACGTTCTATTATCGGGGCACGATCGGCGGGATTCAATGCGGAGGAGTACCTCGATGACGAACAGGCCGGATTTCGATCTGATCGACGGACGGTTCTACTCGGGCGAACTCGGCGACCCGCGGGAGGCCTACGCATGGATGCGCGCCCACGAACCGGTGTATCGCGCGGACGGAATTCTCGGCGCCGCGTCGTACGAGGCCGTCCTGGCGGCCGAACGCGACCCGGAGTTGTTCTCGAACGCGGGCGGAATCCGCCCCGGGGTGGGCCCGCTGCCGCAGATGATCGACATGGATGACCCGCAGCACCTGCAACACCGTCGCCTCGTCAACGCCGGCTTCACCCGTAAGCAGGTGGAAGCGAAGATCGACCGGATCCGGGAGATCTGCGATCACCTCATCGACGCCGCGTGCGACAAGGATGACGTGGACTTCGTGCGCGACCTGGCCGCGCCGCTCCCCATGGCCGTCGTCGGCGACATGCTCGGCGTGCGGCCCGAGGAACGCGACACGTTCCTGCACTGGTCCGACGACCTGATGAACGCCCTCGGCAGCAACGCCACCCCGGAGGAACTCCAGGCCCAGGCCAACGCGTACCTGGCATTCAACGAATTCACGCTCCGCACCATCGCGGAGCGGCGGCAGAATCCGACGGACGACCTCACCAGCATCCTCGTGCACAGCGAGATCGACGGTCACCGGCTCAGCGACCCGGACATCGTCGGCGAAACCCTGCTGATCCTGATCGGCGGCGACGAGACCACCCGGCACGTTCTCAGCGGCGGCATGGAACAACTGCTGCGGCACCCCGACCAGCAACAGCGGCTCGTGGACGATCCCGACTGCATCCCGGCGGCGGTCGAGGAGATGCTGCGCTGGTCGTCGCCGATCAAGAACATGTGCCGCACCGTCACCCGCGACGTCGAATTCTTCGGGACCGACCTGCGCGAGGGCGAGAAGATGATGCTGCTGTTCGAATCCGCCAACTTCGATGAGGCGGTGTTCGAGCATCCCGAGGTGTTCGACATCGAACGGTCGCCGAACCCGCACGTCGCATTCGGTTTCGGCACCCACTTCTGCCTCGGCAACCAACTCGCCCGGCTCGAAGCGAAGATCATGTTCGAGCAACTGCTGTCGCGGCTGCCGGACATGGTGCTCGTCGACGACGGCCCACTGCGGCGTCGTCCCGCCAACTTCGTGTCCGGGCTCGAGGAGATGCCGGTGAAGCTCTAGGCGCTCCGCGCCCGTGCGCCTTTTTGGTTGGCGTTTTCAAGCGGCCGTCGCAACAACGAGTTTCCCGAGACGCTCGGCTGGACTGTCCCAGTCGAGCGTCATACGGGGACGACGATTGAGTTTATCGGCCACCACGTCGAGGTAGACCTCTTCGAACCCGTCCAACGCGATCCCCTTGGGGAAGTACTGGCGCAGCAAGCCGTTTGTGTTCTCGTTCGTCCCGCGCTGCCACGGCGAACGCGGATCACAGAAATACACCGGCACCCCCGTCTCGACAGTGAACCGGGCGTGCTGACTCATCTCCGCACCCTGATCCCAGGTGATCGACTTGGCAAGGTGCTGGGGAAGCTCGGTGATCTTGCGGGTCATCGCCGACCGCACCTGCTCGGCGGAATGCCCATCCGGCAGGTGCAACAGCATCACGAACCGGGTCGACCGCTCCACCAACGTCCCGATCGCCGACTTGTTGTTCGCCCCGATGATCAGATCGCCCTCCCAGTGCCCGGGCACCGCCCGGTCCTCGACCTCGGCGGGACGCTCGGAAATCATCACCATGTCCGGGAACTTCCCCCGCCGCTCACCGACCGTGCTTCGGTGTTTACGCAGGTAGCGGCCGGTCCGCAGATGGGCGGTCAGCTCCCGCGTCAACGCTCCCCGGGACTGGACGAACAACGCCTGATAGATCGATTCGTGTGACACCCACATCTCCGGCCGGCTCGGATACTCCCGCCTGAGCTTGTGCGAGATCTGCTGCGGTGACAAGTCCTCACCCAGCCACCCCTGCACCTGCTCCCGCAACTCGGCGTGGGCGGCGAGCTTGGCGGTCTTGGGGCGCCGGGCGCGGGCCTCGGCGTCCCGTTGGGCCCGTGAGGCCAGATACTTCCCGCGAGAGGACAACGCCCGCCGCAGTTCCCGGCTGATCGTGGACGGGCTGCGGCCCAGTGCGTGGGCGATCGCCCGGATCGTCCACCCGTCCCGGCGGAATTCGTCGATCTGCTCCCGCTCGGACAGCGACAGATACCGCCCCGACGGGGGAACAGGTCGGCGGGGACGCACTCCACCGACCTGCACCAGCCACCGCCGCATCTGGGTCAGCGAGACCTGCACCTCACACGCCGCGCTGACCGTGTCCTGCCCCGCCCGCAAACACTCCCAGAACTGCTCCCGCACTCGCCGCTCGATCGGCGGCCGCCCCTTGAACACCATCCACAACACCCTTCCTTACCAGGGATGTTGCGTCGACCGACTGAATACGCC